>NZ_JBYRFX010000878.1:0-3495 GCF_057815775.1 Inquilinus sp. | reverse complement strand
GCTGGCCGGCGACCTGCCCTTCCCGCAGGCGGTGCTGAAGCGGTCGGTGATCGAGCGCAACGCCCGCTGGATGCGCGACATCCTGGCCGAGACCGGCGTCGCCCTGGCGCCGCACGGCAAGACGACGATGAGCCCGCAGCTCTTCGATCTGCAGCTCGCCAACGGCTCCTGGGGCATCACCGTCGCCACCGCCCAGCAGTTCGAGATCTGTCGCCGCTTTGGCGTGAAGCGGATCCTGGTGGCCAACCAGCTGGTCGACGCCGCGGCGATGCGGTCGGTGCTGGCGGCGCTGGCCGCCGACCCGGAGCTCGAGGCCTTCTGCCTGGTCGATTCCGTCGCCGTGGTCGAGCGCCTGGCGGTCGCCGCCCACGCCACGCCGCCGGGCCGGCCCCTGGGCCTGCTGGTCGAGCTCGGCATGGCCGGGCGCCGCACCGGCTGCCGTACGGCGGCGGAAGCGCTAGCCGTCGCCCGCGCCACCGCCGGCCGCCCCGGCCTCGCCCTGCGCGGGGTCGAAGGCTATGAGGGCCTGGTCGTCACCCAGGACGCGGCGGCCGACGAGATCGCCGTGGCGGCCTTCCTGGACGACCTCGCCGCCGTGGCGGCCGAGATCGACAAGGCCGGGCTGTTCGGCGACGGCGCGGTGCTGCTCAGTGCCGGCGGCTCGGCCTATTACGACATCGTCGCCCGCAAGCTCTCCGAGGTCCGGCTGTCCCGCCCGGCCCAGGTGGTGATCCGCAGCGGCTGCTACCTGACCCATGATTCCGGCCAGTACACCCGGCTGTTCGAGCATGTCGTCCGCCGCATCCCGGCCGATTGGCGCCGGCATGGCGACCTGGAGCCGGCGCTGGAGGTCTGGTCGATGGTGCAGTCGCGGCCGGAACCCGGCCTCGCGATCCTGACCATGGGCAAGCGCGATTGCTCCTACGACATCGAACTGCCGATCCCGACGCTGTGGCGGCCGGCGGGGTCAACCGCCGCACCGCAGCGCGTGCCGGCCGGCGCCGTGATCGCCGGGCTGAACGACCAGCACGCCTATCTAAAGCTGCCTGAAGGCTTCGACCTCCAGGTCGGCGACCTCGTTGGCTGCGGCATCTCCCACCCCTGCACCACCTTCGACAAATGGCAGGTGATGATGGTGGTGGAGGACGACTACCGCGTCTCGGGCGCGATCCGGACGTTCTTCTGATGAACGGCACTTTGTCCCATTCTCAACTTCTGTCATTGCCGGGCTTGACCCGGCAATCCAGAAACTCCCGCCACCCTCTCCGGCCCCGCTCGTCTCGAGAGGCCGCGTGATGGCCTATGTGGTCGACATCGTCTCGCGCCTCCGCCGCATGGAGGCGTCGCTGCGGCCCTCCGAGCAGCGGGTGGCGGAGGCGGTGCTGGCCGATCCCGGCTTCGCCACCCGCGCCAGCATCGCCGAGCTGGCGCGGCGGGCGCTGGTCAGCGAGCCGTCGGTCACCCGCTTCTGCCGGGCGCTGGGCTGCGACAGCGTGCGCGACTTCAAGGTCAAGCTGGCGCAGAACCTGGCCGTCGCTGGCCCCTATCTGCAGCGGCGCCCCGCGGCGAATGGCGATGCGGACACGCCGCCGGACGATGTCGCCCAGCTGGCCGACCGGGTGCTGGACGATGTGATCGAGGCGATCACCGTCGTCCGCGACCAGATCGACCCGCTGCCGCTGCGCCAGGCGATCGAGGCGATCGCGCGGGCCCGGCGGCTGGACATCTACGGCGTCGGCGGCGGGTCGCACGCCGTCGGCCACGATGCCTATCTCCGCTTCTTCCGGCTCGACCTGCCGACCGACTTCCATGCCGACACCCAGTTGCAGCGCATGTCGGCCTCGACCCTCGGCCCAGGCGACTGCGTGCTGGCGGTTTGCAATTCCGGCCGCTTCCGCGACCTGGTCGAAAGCGTCGAAATCGCCCGGCAATACGGCGCCACCACCATCGCCCTGACCCGGCCGGACACGCCGCTGGCCCGGGCGGCGGAGATCCTGCTGGCGGTCGCACCGCCCGATGACACCGACATCTTCAAGCCGACCGCATCGCGCTTGGCCCATATGGCCGTGATCGACGTGGTCGCGACCGGCGTGGCGATGCGACGCGGCCCGGCCGCGCTGGAAAGCCTGCGCCGCATCAAATACACCCTCAGCCAGATCCCCACCCTCGACGAGCCGGCCGGAGCCGCGATGCGCCCGCCGCCCCGCCCTCCCGCCGCTGCCCGGCGTCCTGCCCCAGGGAAGTCCCATGCCTGATCGTGCCCCTTACGACCTCCTGCTCCGCAACGGCACCGTGATCGACGGCTCCGGCGCCGCCCGCGTCCAGGCGGATGTCGCCATCCTGGGCGACCGCATCGCCGCCGTGGCGCCGACGGGCAGCATCGCGGACGGCCAGGCACGAGAGAGCATCGACGTCGCCGGCCGCATCATCGCCCCGGGCTTCATCGACGTGCACACCCATGACGACCGGGCTGTCATCGACGACCCGGCGATGCTGCCGAAGATCAGCCAGGGCGTGACCACCGTCGTGGTCGGCAATTGCGGCATCAGCCTGTCGCCGCTGACGCTGACCGGCGCGCCGCCGCCGCCGCTGAACCTGCTGGGCGACCAGTCGGCCTATGAATTCCCCGATTTCGCCGCCTATCGCGCCCGGCTGGGCGAGGTGGTGCCGGGCATCAACGTCGCCGCCCTGATCGGCCATTCCTCGCTGCGCATCGGCACCATGCCGGATTTGGACCGCAAGGCCAGCGCGCCGGAAATCGACGCCATGCGACGCCTGCTGGCCGACAGCCTGGACCAGGGCGCGATCGGCTTCTCCACCGGCCTCTACTACAAGCCCAACGCCGCGGCCGATGCCGACGAGGTGGTGGCGCTGGCGGAACTCCTCTCCGACAGCGGCGGCGTCTATGCCACCCATATGCGCAACGAGCACGACAAGGTGCTGGATTCGCTGGAGGAAAGCTTCTCGACCGCCCGCCGCGCCAAGGTGCCGGTGGTGATCTCACACCACAAATGCGCCGGGCCGCACAATTGGGGCCGCAGCCGCGAGACCCTGCCGGCGATCGAGGCGGCGGCGCGCCGCCAGCCGATCGGCCTCGACGCCTATCCCTACACCGCCGGGTCGACCGTGCTGGACCCCGACCACGTCACCGGCGACATCCGCATCATGGTCGCCTGGTCGAAGGCGCAGCCGGAGATGGCGGGCCGCGACCTGGCCGACATCGCCGCGGACTGGGGCTGCACCGAGAAGGAGGCGGCGGTCCGGCTGCACCCGGCCGGCGCCATCTACTTCCAGATGGACGAGGCCGATGTCCGCCGCATCCTGTCCTTCCCGCTGACCATGATCGGCTCGGACGGCCTGCCGCATGACAGCCACCCCCATCCGCGGCTGTGGGGCACCTTCCCGCGCGTGCTGGGCCACTACAGCCGCGACCTCGGCCTGTTCTCGCTGGAGACGGCGGTGCACAAGATGACCGGCCTGTCGGCGATGCGCTTC
>NZ_JBYRFX010000877.1:0-2008 GCF_057815775.1 Inquilinus sp. | reverse complement strand
CGACGAGGCCGACCCGCGCTGGGGCAAGCATTGGGCCACCGATGACGGGCTGTGATCAGGCGCGGTCCCAGGGCGGCGTGCCGCGGAAGACCTCGGCCAGGAAGTCGACCATCACCCGGACCTTGGCGCTGAGGTGGCGACGGCTGGGATAGACCGCCAGCACGTCGATGTCGGGCATGCGGTGGCCGGGCAGCAGCGGCACCAGCCGGCCCTGCCGCAAATCGTCGCCGATCAGGAAGGTCGGCTGCCAGATGACGCCGAGGCCGGCCAGGGCCGGCTGGTGCCGCTGCTGCCGGGTTATCGCATGGCGGATATCGATGTATCAGCGGTCTATCCCAGCCGCCGCTATCTCGGCGCCAAGGTCCGGGTGATGATCGACTTCCTGGCCGAATCCTTCAGCGGCACCCCGCCCTGGGACCGCGCCTGATCACAGCCCGTCATCCGCGGCCCAGTGCCGGCCCCAGCGCGGGTCGGCCTCGTCGCGCACATCCTGGAAGCGGATATCGGCCGACAGCCGCATGATGCCGCCGGGATCCTCGTTCATGGTCGCGGCGTGGATCGTGTACGGGCTGTGCAGCACCACGTCGCCGGCGGCGTAATCGGCGGCCAGCCAGCGGGTGCCGAACCGCTCGGCCATGTCGGGCAAGTTCTTCGAGATCCAGCCGGTCGCGGTCATGTTGCGGTTGTAGGCGCTGATCCGCTCCTCCGGCGACAGCTCGGCATTCTTCAGCGCGAACTCCGCCTCCATCGTTCGGCCCAGCCGATGCGAGCCTTCGAGGTACAAGAGGCCGCCCATATGCACCGCGATATCGCCGATCGGGATCCAGGCCGTCACCAGCCGGTCGGTGCCGGCGCGCAGATAGATCAAATCGTAATGCGCGCCGGTGGCGGCGGGGTCGCCGGGCCGGGTGAAGCGCAGGATCTTGCGCCGGTGCAGGGTACTCATGCCGCCGGTCAGCCGGTCGATGAAGCGCCACAGCTCCGGCATCAGGCAGAAGGATTCGAAGGCGGCCGACCGCACCAGCTCCATCATCCGGCCGCGCGAGGCCGGGTCGGGCGGGGTGTCGGCGGCGCGGCCCTCGGCCGGGTCCGATCCGTCGGCCAGCAACCCGAACTCGCTGAACTGCGCGAAGACGTGGCGGCGGAACTCCAGCACCGCCGGGCGCGGCAGCAGCGACCGCAGCCAGAGATAGCCGTCGGCCTCGTAACGCGCCCGCAGCGCTTCCAGCGGTTCGGCCGGATCGCTCGGCGTCAGCCAGCCCAGCCGCGCCGGGCTGCAATCCAGCGCATGGCCGTTCGATGTCAGCGCCGCCGGCAACGCCACGTCATGTCCCATGCCGATGTCCCCGCTCATGGATCACCGGAGTATGCCCGTGGCCGGCCCTGATGTCTCCGGGGCCCGAACGGGTCAGGCGCCGACGGTGGTGACGAGGGTCTCGACCACGCCGACATCGTCGAATTCGGCCCGGGCCCGGGTGCCGGGCGGCACGCTGTGGACGCCGGTGGTCATGCCGGTCAGCACCCAGCTGCCGGCCGGCAGCGACCGGCCGCGGCGGGCGAGATGCTCGACCAGGAAGGCGAGGGCGGCGAGGGGGCCACCGGCGACGCGGGCGGCGCTGCCCTCGCCGATCACCGTGCCGTCGACCCGCATCCGCACGGTCCAGCCGTCGGGCGTGCGGCTGTCCCAATCCGGGATCTCGGGCCCGATCACCAGCCCGGCATTGTTGCCGAAATCGCTGGCCACGGCGCCGGGGCCGAGATCGTTCAGCGTCGCCAGCGGGCTGCCCGCGATCTCCATGCCGCCATGCACCGATCCCACGAAGGGCCGCAGTTCCTCCGCGCTGTAGGCCCGGGCCTCGGTTGGCAGGTCGCGGCCGATCCGCAGCACGAATTCGGCCTCGACCGCGCCGAAGCCGCCAGGGATCACCGGCGTCTCCACCGGCCCTTGCCGGGCATCGCGGACATTGCGGGCGAAGATCGGGCCGGCCAGCCGCGGCGCGTCGTAGCG
>NZ_JBYRFX010000876.1:0-10724 GCF_057815775.1 Inquilinus sp. | reverse complement strand
GACCTGGTCGGGTCCTTCACCCCCGACATGCGCGAGGCCGATGACGCGGCGATGCGCCGCGCAGGACAGGCGTATGAGAAGCGGTGACGCAGGTGATGATGTCTGCGGTCCGCACCGCCGGTTCCGCCTCCGCGACCGCTTCGATCGAAATGCCCGGAAGAGACAGGCCCTCCGCCAGGGCCCGGGCCTTGCCGGCGCTGCGGTTCCAGATCGTCACCCGCCGGATCGACGGACGGACGGCGAGGAGATAGCGGATCTGGGTCTCCGCCTGGGCGCCGGCGCCCAGCACCGCCAGGGTCCCGGCGTCCGGCCGCGCCAGCAGGCTGGCACCAAGGGCGGAATCGGCCGCGGTCTTGGCCCGGGTGAAGCTCTCGCCGGTGATCACGGCCTCGGGCCGGCCATCGACCCCGTCGAACAGCACCACCACCGACCGGACGGTCGGCCCGGCGCCGGCGGCCTCGTTGCCCGGGAACACCGCGGCCAGCTTGGCGCCCAGCGCCAGGCCGGGCTGCCAGGCGGCCCAGGTCAGCAGGCTGTTGCCGGCCCCCGGCTCCTGCAGCAGCAGCCGCTCGACCGCGCCGATGCCCTCGATGTGGCCGATGCGCAGCTGCTCGACCAGCCACAGCGGGTCCAGCGTTTCCGCCAGCGCATCAGCGTCGATCAGGATCGGCGCCGCCACCGTCACGCGTCTTTCAGCAGCCGCAGGGCGTCGTAGACCGCGGCGTGGATGTTGCGGGAGGAGACGGCGTCGCCGATCCGCCACAGGATGAAGCGGCCCTCGGGGTTGCGCGCCACCGCCTGCGCCCGGCCGGCGATCATCGCGTCGTAATCGACGGCGCCGAGGTTGCCCGACAGCGGCTTCAGCGCGAAATACAGCTCGTCCAGCGGCAGGGTGCCGTGTTCGACCACCACCTGGTCGGCGCGTTTTTCGACCGTGCGGCGCCCGTATTCGTCGCGGAAGCTGGCGACCAGCCGGTTGCCGTCGCGGCGCACGCTCTCCAGCCGCAGGTTGATCGTCACCTGCACGCCGTGCTCGGAAAAGGCGCGGA
Organism: Inquilinus sp.; assembly: GCF_057815775.1. NCBI lineage: Bacteria > Pseudomonadati > Pseudomonadota > Alphaproteobacteria > Rhodospirillales > Rhodospirillaceae > Inquilinus > Inquilinus sp. The sequence continues at coordinate 9,675 of NZ_JBYRFX010000876.1, read as the reverse complement.
AATAGGCGGGATAGCTGGTGCCGCCGACATCCGGGGCCAGCATCCGCTCCGGCGTCACCAGCTCCAGCCGGCTGCCGGCGCCGGCGATGAACTCTGCCGCGGTCAGGCCGGGATGGGCGCCGTTGTCGTCATACAGCAGCACGGTCTCGGCCGGCTTGGCCGCGCCGGACAGGATGTCCCAGCTGGTGGTGACCAGGTCTTCGCCGGCATCGAGGAAGCTGGTGTTCGGCAGGCCGCCGGTCGCGACCACGACGATGTCGGGGTCTTCGGCCAGCACGTCGCCGGCCTCGGCATAGGTGTTGAACCGCATCGCCACGCCATGCCGCTCGCACTGCGCCACGCGCCAGTCGACGATGCCCATGATCTCGCGGCGGCGCTGCAGCCCCGCGGTGATGCGGATCTGGCCGCCGGGCTGGGAAGCCGCCTCGAACAGCGTCACGGCATGGCCGCGTTCGCCGGCCACCCGCGCGGCCTCCAGCCCCGCCGGGCCGGCGCCGACCACCACCACCTTGCGGCGTGGGCCGGTGCTGCGGGCGACGACATGCGGCATCGTCGCCTCGCGCCCGGTGGCGGCGTTGTGGATGCAGGCGGCCTGGCCGCCATAGATGCTGTCGATGCAGTAGCCCATGCCGACGCAGGGCCGGATCTCGTCCTCACGCCCCTCCATCACCTTGCGGGCGATGTGCGGGTCGGCCATGTGTGGCCGGGTCATCCCCACCATGTCCAGCTTGCCGGCCTCGATCGCATGGCGTGCGGTGGCGACGTCCTGGATGCGGGCGGCGTGGAAGGTCGGCACCTTGGTCGCGGCCCGCACCTCGCCGGCGAAGTCGAGATGGGGGGCGGAGCGGGCGCCCATGCCGGGGATGACGTGGGACAGCGCCTCGTCGGTGTCGATGTGGCCGCGGATGACGTTGACGAAATCGATCAGGCCGGACGCGACAAGACGGTTGGCGATCTCCAGCCCCTCGGCCTTCGACAGGCCGCGCTGCCAATCCTCGTCGCAGACCATGCGGGTGCCGATGATGAAGTCCGGCCCGACCCGGTCGCGGATCGCGCGCAGCACCTGGAAGGCGAAGCGCAGCCGGTTGTCCAGGCTGCCGCCGTAGTCGTCGTCGCGCCGGTTGGTGGCCGGCGACCAGAACTGGTCGATCAGGTGGCCGTAGCATTCGAGCTCGAGCCCGTCGAGGCCGCCGGCCTGCACCCGCTCGGCGCCATCGGCATAGGCGGCGACGATGCGGTCGATGTCCCAGTCCTCCATCGCCTTGGGGAAGGCGCGGTGGGCCGGCTCGCGGATCGGGGAGGGGGCGACCACCGGCAGCCAGTCGGCCTTCGACCAGCTGGTGCGGCGGCCGAGATGGGTGACCTGGATCATCACGGCGGCGCCATGCGAATGCACGTCGTCCGACAGCTCCTTCAGCCAGCGCACCACCTCGTCCTGGTACAAGAGGATGTTGCCGAAGGCCTGCGGGCTGTCCGGCGCGACGACGGAGGAGCCGCCGATCATGGTCAGGGCGATGCCGCCCTTGGCCTTCTCGGAATGGTACAGCCGGTACCGTTCCTTCGGCATGCCGTCCTCGGTGTAGGCCGGCTCATGCGCCGTCGACATGAAGCGGTTGCGCAGGGTCAGGTGGCGCAGACGGAAGGGCTGCAGCAGGGGATCGGTGGTCGGCATGTCTCGGGCGGCTGTGGCTGGCGGGCGGTGTCACTGTCGGCTGGCGGAGTGATGGTAGGCCAGCGCTTTCCGATGCCGGCATGCCTTGGATCGATGCCAGACCCCTGCGGCGTGGGAACCTTACTGCAAAAGGATATAAATATATCCTTATATAGGAATTGACGGCAGCAGGGCCGGCGCCGATACTGGTGGAGTCGTGGTTCTCCGGATCCGTCCGGAGCTAAGAGGGAAGCCGGTGCGCCGCAAGGCAACTCCGGCGCTGCCCCCGCAACTGTCAGCGGCGAGCCGAAATCCATCAGTGTCACTGGGATCCCGCGATCCTGGGAAGGCCGGACGGAGGCGACGACCCGCAAGCCAGGAGACCTGCCACGTCGCAAAACGTCCTCGGGCGGGGTGTCCCGGTGAGTCGCTTGCACTGCCACGAGGGAACTCCGCGTGGCGGCTGTCCGCACGCGTCCGCCATGGCCTTGCCCCCAAACCATTTGGGGTTGCGCCGTGTCAAAATCTTCACTTCCCGTTGCCGTGCTCGGTACGCCGCGCATCGGTCCGCGCCGCGAGCTGAAGCTCGCGCTCGAACGCTTCTGGTCGGGCAAATCAGACGAAAAGGCCCTGCTGGAGACGGCCGCCGCGCTGCGTGCGGCGAACTGGGCGCGCCAGCATGCGCTCGGCGTCACTGTGATTCCGTCGAATGACTTCTCGCTCTACGACCAGGTGCTGGACACCAGCGTCATGGTCGGCGCCATTCCCGCGGCCTATGGCTGGACCGATGGCCCGGTCTCGCTGCAGACCTATTTCGCCATGGCGCGCGGCTCGCAGGCCGATATCCAGGACAGCGGCTGCGCCCATGGTCCTGAGCACGGCCACGGCGTGCCGGCCCAGGAAATGACCAAGTGGTTCGACACCAACTACCATTACATGGTGCCTGAATTCGCCGAGGGGCAGCGCTTCGCCCTGGCGTCGCTGAAGCCGGTCGAGGAGTACCGCGAGGCCAAGGCGCTGGGCTACCAGACCCGGCCGGTGCTGCTCGGGCCGGTCACGTTCCTCAAGCTGGGCAAGAGCCACAGCCCGGCGCTGGACCCGCTGTCGCTGCTCGACGGCCTGCTGCCGGTCTATGCCGAGGTGCTGCGCCGGCTGGCCGCCGAGGGCGCCGAGTGGGTGCAGCTCGACGAGCCGTGCCTGGTACTCGACCTGGACGATGCCGCCCGGGCCGGGCTGCGCCATGCCTATGCCGAGCTGGCGCGGGCGGCGCCGCAGCTGAAGATCCTGATCACGACCTATTTCGGCGGCCTCGGCGACAACCTCGCCACCGCGCTGGCCCTGCCGGTGGCGGGCCTCCATCTCGACCTCGTGCGCAAGCCCAGCCAGCTCGCCGCCGCGGTCGATAAGGCGCCGCGCGAGCTGGTGCTGTCGCTCGGTGTCATCGACGGCCGCAACATCTGGCGCACCGACCTGCCGGCGCTGCTCGACTGGCTCGAGCCGATCGTCGCCGCGCGCGGGGCCGACCGCATCCAGATCGCGCCGTCCTGCTCGCTGCTGCACGTGCCGATCGATCTGGAGCTGGAGCAGGACCTCGATGCCGATGTGAAGAGCTGGCTGGCCTTCGCCGTGCAGAAGATGGGCGAACTCGCGGCGGTCGGCCAGGCCCTGGCCCGCGGCCGGGACGCCGTGACCGGCACGCTCGCGGCGTCCGCCGCTGCGGCCGCGGCGCGCAAGGTCTCGCCGAAGGTGCATGATGCCGCCGTCGCCGCCCGCATCGCCGCCGTCACCCCTGATATGGCGAAGCGGGACAGCGAATTCACCACGAGGGTCGAGCCCCAGCGCCGCCGATTCAACCTGCCGCTGTTCCCGACCACCACGATCGGGTCGTTCCCGCAGACCGCCGAAATCCGCCAGGCCCGCTCGGCGCATGCCAAGGGCACGCTCAGCGACGCCGACTACACCACCTTCCTGCGGGAGGAGACGGCGCGCACCATCCACTGGCAGGAGGAAATCGGCCTCGACGTTCGGGTGCATGGCGAGTTCGAACGCACCGACATGGTGCAGTATTTCGGCGAACAGCTCGCCGGCTTCGCCTTCACCCAGCATGGCTGGGTGCAGTCCTACGGCTCACGCTGCGTCCGCCCGCCGGTGCTGTATGGCGACGTGTCACGGCCGGAATCGATGACCGTCGGCTGGTGGAGCTATGCCCAATCGCTGACCGAACGTCCGGTCAAAGGCATGCTGACCGGCCCGGTCACCATCCTGAACTGGTCGTTCGTGCGCGACGACGTGCCCCGCAGTGCTGCCTGCCGCCAGATCGCTCTGGCGATCCGCGACGAGGTGCTCGACCTGGAGGAGGCCGGGGCAACCATGATCCAGATCGACGAGGCGGCGCTGCGCGAGGGCCTGCCCCTGCGCAAGGCCGACTGGAAGGCCTATCTGGACTGGGCGGTGGACAGCTTCCGGCTGTGCTCGTCCGGCGTGCGGGACGACACCCAGATCCACACCCACATGTGCTACTCGGAGTTCAACCAGATCATCGACGCCATCGCTGCGATGGATGCCGATGTGATCTCGATCGAGACCTCACGCTCCAAGATGGAGCTGCTCGATGCGTTCAAGACCTATCGCTATCCCAACGAGATCGGGCCGGGCGTCTACGACATCCACTCGCCGCGCGTGCCCGATGTCGAGGAGATGAGCGTGCTGCTGCGGCTTGCCCGCCAGCGCCTGTCCGACCGGCAGATCTGGATCAACCCGGATTGCGGCTTGAAGACCCGCCGCTGGGAAGAGGTCCGGCCGGCGCTGGTCAACATGGTCGCCGCCGCGCGGGAGCTGCGCACGGCCGCCTGATCAAAAGGGTGGGCTGACCGCAAAGAAAAAGGGGGAGGCACGTGCCTCCCCCCGTTTCGTCCTGTCTTGGCTTACGCCGCTTGTTTCGGCTTACGCCGCCTTCGGCAGCACGCCGTGCGGGTCGAGCACGAACTTCTTGGCGGCGCCCTGGTCGAAGCTCTCATAGCCCTGGGCGGCGTCTTCGAGCGAGATCACCTGGGCGTTGACGATCTCGGCGATGTTCAGCCGGTCGTGCAGGATGGCCTGCATCAGCTGGCGGTTGTACTTCAGCACCGGGGTCTGGCCGGTGTGGAAGGATTGCGCCTTGGCCCAGCCCAGGCCGAAGCGCAGCGACAGGCTGCCCTGCTTGGCGGCGCTGTCGACGGCACCCGGATCCTCGGTGACGTACAGGCCCGGGATGCCGATCGATCCGGCGGCGCGGGTGATCTCCATCATCTGGTTCAGGACGACGGCCGGCTGTTCGCCGCCGCTATGGCCGCGCGCCTCGAAGCCGACCGCGTCGATCGCGCTGTCGACCTCGTTGCTGCCGGTCACCTGGGCGATCATGTCGCCCAGCCGATCGCTGGCCGACAGGTCGATCGGCTCGAACCCGACCTTCCTGGCATGGGCCAGCCGGTCCTTGTTGAAGTCGCCGACCATGACCACCGCCGCGCCGAGGATGCGGGCGGAGGCGGCCGGGGCCAGACCGACCGGGCCGGCACCGGCGACATAGACGATCGACCCGACGCCGACGCCGGCCTTGACCGCGCCGTGGAAGCCGGTCGGCAGGATGTCGGACAGCATGGTCAGGTCGCGGATCTTGGCCATCGCCCGATCGCGGTCCGGGAACTTCAGCAGGTTGAAATCGGCATAGGGCACGGTGACGTAGCGGGCCTGCCCGCCGATCCAGCCGCCCATGTCGACATAGCCATAGGCGCCACCGGCACGGGCCGGGTTCACCGTCAGGCAGACGCCGGTGTCCTGCGACTTGCAGGTGCGGCAGCGGCCGCAGGCGACGTTGAACGGCACCGAGACGATGTCGCCGACCGAGAGCATCTCGACATCGTCGCCGGTCTCGATCACCTCGCCGGTGATCTCATGGCCGAGCACGAGCCCGGCCTGTGCCGTGGTGCGGCCGCGGACCATGTGCTGGTCGGAGCCGCAGATGTTGGTGGACAGCACCTTCAGGATGACGGCGTGCCCGATCTTGCGGCCGCTCGGCGCCGCCAGCTTGGCGTCGTCGATGTCCTGGACCTCGACCTTGCCGGGCCCGAGATACACCACGCCTCTGTTCTTGCTCATCTTCGTCTCCTCCCAAGGAATCGTCGTGATTTGAACCGGGCCCGGGACCGCGTGGTCCCCGGCCCGGCTAGAGGGTCGATGCCGAAAGCGAGCCGCCGCGGCGCTGGCCCTGGGGCCTGCTGCCGAGGACGGCCAGGAACAAGGTGCGAAGGCGGTCCGCGTCCGGGGCCAGCGGCATGCGCCGGTCCAGCCGCGCGATCTCACGCCGGGCGGCGGCCTGGACATCCGCCTCGATCGGCAGCCACATCAGCCAGTCGAGGAAGACCTGCTCCGGCGGCGGCAGGGACGGGACCGATTCCGCTGTGACCGGCGAGCGCCGACAGTCCGAGGCGATGGCGCTGCCCATGCTCAGGCCTCGATCTCGATCGCCGACAGCGGTTTCGAGCAGCAGGCGAGGATGAAGCCGTCGTCGATCTCGTGGTCGAGGATGCCGCCATTGTGGTTCATCTCGACCTCGCCGGACAGCTTCTTGACCTTGCAGGTGCCGCACAGGCCGAGTTCGCAGGCGGCCGGGATGCGGACGCCCGAGGCGCGGGCGGTCTGCAGCACGGTCTGGCCGGGCAGGCAGTCGCCGGTCATGCCGGACAGGGCGAAGCGGACCGGGGTCGGCGCCACCGCCGGTTCACCCGGCACGCCCTCAAGCGGCTCGGTGACGGGCGCGGCCGGGGCCTCGGGCGGCGGTGCGCCGAAGCTCTCCTGGTGGTAATGCGCCATGTCGAAGCCGGCGGCGCCCAGCATGTCGCGCACCGCCCGCATGAACGGGTCGGGCCCGCAGCAGAACACCTCGCGGTCCCGGAAATCCTGGACCAGCAGCGGCATGCGCACCGCGTCGATCCGGCCCATATGGCCGAACCAGCTTTCGCGCGACGACCGCTCCTCGATCAGGAAGCCGAGCGACAGCCCGGGCATGCGGCTGCCGAGAAGCTCCAGCTCCTTGCGGAAGATGATGTCCTCGGGCCGGCGTGCGCAGTTGACGAAGGCGACATCGGTCCACGGCGCGCAATCGTTCAGCCAGCGCAGCATCGACATCATCGGGGTGATGCCGGACCCGGCCGAGATGAACAGGTACTTGCCGGACGGGTGGTTGTGATGGGTGAAGTCGCCGGCCGGCCCGTAGGCCTTGATGCGGACGCCCGGCGTCAGGTGGTCGAACATCCAGCGCGTGCCGATGCTGCCGGGCTGCGCCTTGACGGTGACGGAGATCGAGAACGGGCGCGACGGGCTGGACGACAGCGTGTAGGTGCGCATCACCAGCTCGTCGCCGACCGGCAGTTCCAGCGTCACGAACTGGCCCGGCTGGTAACGGAACCAGGTCTGGTTGTCCGAGCGGAAGGTGAAGGTCTTCACCTCCGGCGCCTCGTCGAACACGCCGACGCATTCCAGCACCTGAAGCCGGTCGTTCCACGGCACCATCTGGTCGAGATGGCGGTAGAGCGGGAGATCTGCCGTCACTGCGTTCAACGACGCCTCCCCTTTATGCGACCTTGAGGCGCGGCTTGCTGCCTTCGGCCAGGCGCGGTTCCATGAAGCGGGTATACCAGTCGACGAACTGGATCACGCCGCCTTCATGCATCTCGGAATAGGGGCCCGGCTCGTAGGACGGCGACAGGATGCCGAACGCATTCTCTTCGACGATCCGGCGATCCTGGTCGTTGGTCTCGGTCCAGACATGGGTCAGCTCGGCCAGGTCGTAGTCGACGCCTTCGACCGCGTCCTTGTGGACCAGCCACTTGGTCGTCACCGCCGTCTCGGTGGCGCTGATCGGCAGCACGCGGAAGGTCACGGCGTGATCGATCAGCACGTGATTCCAGGTCGTGGGGTAGTGGTACAGCATCAGCGCGCCGATGCGATCGGCGGTGACCTGGTCGGACAGGCCCTGCTTCACCGCCCGCTTGCCGGACATGGTGTAGCTGACCGCGTCGCGCAGCAGCGGCGCCCGGATCGCGCGGAACTGGCCATCGGGATCCATGCGGAACCGGGCCGACAGTCCGGCCGCTTCGCACTTCTCCCAATGCGCCGTCATCTCCGGATCATCGCCGCCGCCGCCCACGCCGGTGACGTTCGGCGCCTCGGAGTAGGTCTTGCACAGCTCGGGATGATTGGCCACGCAGTGATAGCACTCGCGGTTGTTCTCCCAGACCAGCTTCCAGTTGCCCTTCTCGATGATCGTGCTCTCGAAGGCGATCTTGGCGTCGGTCAGCCGGTGCGGCAGGAAATACGGCTCCATCAGCGCGCGGAACGGCGCGAAATCCGCCGGCTGGTCGGCCAGGCAGATGAAGATGTAGCCGCCGACGCTGTGGCAGGCGACCGGCTTCAGCCCATACTGGGTCTTGTCGAAATCCTCGGCCATCTGGCGCGCGAACAGCAGGCTGCCGTCGAGGTCGTAGGTCCACTGGTGATAGGGGCAGACCAGCCGGGCCGATGCGCCCTTCGGCTGGTTGCAGACGCGGCTGCCGCGATGGCGGCAGGTGTTGTGGAAGGCGCGGATCTGGCCATCCTGGCCGCGCACCAGCACGACCGGATAGGCGCCGATCTGGACCGTGAAGTAGTTGCCCGGCTTGCTCAGCTCGCAATCATGGCCGACGAACAGCCAGTCGCGATACCAGATCATCTCCATATCGAGCCGGAAGAATTCCGGGTCGGTATAGAAGGGCTGATCAAGGCTGAAGCCTTCGCGGTGGCTGCGGAGCAGCCTCAGCATGTTATCGCGCGCGTCCATCTTCCGTCCCCGGACCTTAACAAAGACTGACTGGATGGGGCGCAGAGGAAGGAATGGCGGCCAGCCGGGATCGGCTGGCGCATTCTGCCTCTTGACCGCCCACCGCGATCAGTCGGGTTCACCATGCTCAGGGCTGGTTTCCGGGCTTCGGAACCGTCCTTGCGGACCGTCTCGACCCTTCCCAGGCTTGCGGCCCAGTGGTCTTTTCGAGACGCTTAGGCTCCGCCACCGTTGCGGGGGCAGCACCGGCATTGAACCGGCTTCCCAATTCTCCGCCGACCCTCCCAGGCCGACGGCACCCTGAACACCCTGATTGAAGCACGGCCGGGGGTGACGCAGACTCGCGAAAGCGACATCCCCTGTGCATCCGGCGACACGCGCCGCGAGCGGTTATTCCGCCCGGACGAAACAGGCCGCCTCGGTGCCGCCTTCGGCAGGCCGCAGCACCGGGCGGGCGTCGGCGCAGCCCTCGACCCGGATCGGGCAGCGGCTGACGAAGGGGCAGCCGGCCGGCGCCGCCAGCGGGCTGGGCAGGTCGCCGGACAGGATGATCTTGCGGCGCAGCCGCTGCAGCTTCGGATCGGGCAGCGGGATCGCCGACAGCAGCGCCTCGGTGGAGGGGTGGCGCGGTGACGCGAAGACGTCATCGGTGGCGCCCTGCTCGACGATGGTGCCGAGATACATCACCGCCACCCGGTCGGCGATGTGGCGCACCACCGACAAATCGTGGCTGATGAACAGATAGGCCAGCCCCAGCTCATCCTGCAGTCGCACCAGCAAGTTCAGGATCTGCGAGCGGATCGAGACATCAAGCGCCGACACCGGCTCGTCGCAGATCAGCAGCTTCGGCGACAGCGCCAGGGCGCGGGCGATCACCACGCGCTGCCGCTGCCCGCCCGACAGCTCGTTCGGATAGCGCCTGATGTGCGACGCCGGCAGGCCGACCAGGTCCAGCAGCTCCGCCACCCTTCGGCGCTGCTCCACCCCCGGCGTGCCGCGGATCGCCAGCGGCTCGGCGATGCTGTCGCCGATGCGCATCTTCGGGTTCAGCGCGGCGCCCGGGTCCTGAAACACGATCTGGGCGGCGCCGGCGATGGCGCGGCGTTCGGCCGGTCCGGCGCGGGTCACGTCGCGGCCGTCGAAGGACACGTTGCCCCGGGTCGTCCGCTCC
>NZ_JBYRFX010000875.1:0-26825 GCF_057815775.1 Inquilinus sp. | reverse complement strand
GCGGCTCGACCCGGCCGCCGGAAATGGACCAGCCGCCGGAGCAGAACCCGCCGTTGGGGCGGACCGAGACCGGGGTGCGCGACTTCGCCACCGCCGTCGACTTCGTGCTGGCGCGGCGCGGCATCCCGCGGACCAACATCGTCGCGATGTCCTGGGGCGGGTCGGTCGCCGGCGCCTACACCAGCCGCAACAACGCCAAGGTGGCCAAGCTGGCGCTGGTCGCGCCGCAGTGGCTGAATCCCGGGAAGGCGCGGATCGACCCGGGCGGGACGCTCGGCGCCTATCGCCGGATCCCGGTGCTGCAGGGCAAGGCGCGCTGGCTGGAAGGGGCGCCGGAGGACAAGCGTGCAGGCCTGATCCCCGAAGGCTGGTTCGAGGCCTGGGCCGAGGTGGCGCTGGCCACCGATCCGCAGGGGCGGGCGGAGACGCCGCCGACCATGCGCGCCGCCACCGGCCCGATCCTCGACACCCGGGACTACTGGACGGTCGGCCGGCCGTTCTACGAACCGGGCGAGATCACCGTCCCGGTGCTGCTGGTCCATGCCGAATGGGACCTCGACGTGCCGCTGCCCGTGGCGCAGGACTATTTCACCCGCCTCACCGGCGCACCCTACCGGCGCTGGGTCGAGATCGGCGAGGGCACCCACATGGTGCTGATGGAGAAGAACCGTCTGCAGGCCTTCCGGGCCGTTGGGGATTTCCTGGACGAGGCGTACGGGCCGGAAGGCTGACATCGGCGCCCGGCCGCCTCAGGCCAGCCGGGATTTGAGGCGGGGGGCGGCCCAGTCCAGGAAGGCGCGGGTCTTGACCGCCAGGGAGCCGTGTCCCTGGTGGACGAGGCTGACCGGCCAGGCCTCCGGCTCGAAATCCTCCAGCAGGATTTCGAGCCGGCCGGCCCGCCGCGCATCCTCGGTCATGTAGGACAGCACGCGGGTGAGGCCGAGTCCCGCCCCGGCTGCGTCGAGGGGGGCTTCCGCCGTGGTGACCGACAGTCGCGACCGGACCTGGACCGCCCGGTCCTCGCGCCCGATCCGGAAGACCCAGCTGCGAGGAGAGGCCAGGTTCTCGAAGGTGATGCAATCGAGGGCGGTCAAATCCTCCGGCCGCTTGGGACGGCCATGGGCGGCGACATAGCCGGGGCTGGCGCAGACGACCCTGCGGGTCCAGCCGACACGGGTTGCGATCAGGCTGCTGTCCGGCAGCGGGCCGATCCAGATCGCGACGTCGACATTGTCCTGCGGCAGGTCGAGCAGCCGGTCGGCCAGCATCAGGCGCAGGCTGATGTCGAGATGGGCCTTCATGAAATCCGCCGCGACCGGCAGCACGTGAAGCCGTCCGAACACGACCGGGGCGGTGACGGTCAGATGGCCCTTGGGGGCGCTGTATTCCCCCATCGTCGTCCGTTCGGCCTCCTCGACCTGCTCGATGATGCGCCGGGCGGAGGCGACATAGGCCAGGCCGGCATCCGTCAGCGTGATCCGGCGCGACGACCGGTTGACCAGGCGGGTCTTCAGCCGGGCTTCCAGCTCCGCCACCTTACGGCTGACGGTGGCGAGCGGCGTGCCCAGGTCGCGTGACGCCGACGACAGGCTGCCGCCATCTGCGATGGCGACCAGAACCGACATGGCTTCGAAGCGGTCCATCGACCTTCCAGATTTGGGAGGATGAGTCCCGAGCTTAGGGAATTCGGCCAAAAATGGAATGCGCTAGCGTGTCTCCACCGGATGTTCCGCAGCCCTGACGCGACCCGGACGGGGCAGAAACCGGACTATGGAGACCACAGAGATGAACGCAGCGTCGACTCTCCCCGCCATCGCGGCATCGCCCGTCACCCATCATCGGACGGTCCAGCTCGACGGGCTGAACATCTTCTACCGCGAGGCCGGGCCGAAGGATGCGCCCGTCGTGCTGTTGCTGCACGGCTTCCCGACCTCCTCGCACATGTTCCGCAACCTGATCCCGGCCCTGGCGGACCGGTACCGCGTGATCGCCCCCGACTATCCCGGATACGGGCAGAGCGACATGCCCGACCACACCAAGTTCTCCTACACCTTCGATCGCTTCGCCGAACTGGTCGGCGGCCTGCTCGACCATCTCGGCATCACCCGCTTCGCCATGTACGTCATGGACTACGGCGCCCCCGTGGGGTGGCGGCTGGCGCTGAAGCACCCCGATCGCGTCAGCGGCCTGATCGTGCAGAACGGCAACGCCTATGACGAAGGGCTGAAGGCGTTCTGGGACCCGATCAAGGCCTATTGGGCCGATGGCTCCGACGCCCATCGCCAGGCGCTGTCCGGGCTCATGACCCTGGAGACGACGAAGTTCCAGTACACGGACGGCGTCGCCGATGTCAGCCGCATCTCGCCCGACAACTGGGTGCACGACCAGGCGCTGCTCGACCGGCCCGGCAATGCCGAGATCCAGCTCGACCTCTTCTACGACTACCGCACCAACCTGCCGCTCTACCCCCTGGTGCAGGCCTATTTCCGGCAGCACCGCCCGCCCACGCTCATCGCCTGGGGCCAGAACGACAAGATCTTCCCCGCCGATGGCGCGCATCCGTACCGGCGCGATCTGCCCGATGCCGAATTCCACCTGTTCGACACCGGTCATTTCGCCCTGGAAGACAAGGCCGATGAGATCTTCCCCCTGATCCGCGACTTCCTCGACCGGACGATCGACCGTCGCTGACAGTGGGGGCCTCAATCCCCCGACAGCACCGTGGGCGCGCCGGGGGCGACCAGCGTGCCCACCGCCTCGCCCTCGCAGATCCGGCGCATCGCGCCGGCCAGGGCGAAGTTGAAGACGTGCAGCGGCAGGCCGTGGTCGCGCGCCAGCAACATCGCCGATTGGTCCATCACCTGCAGCTCCTGCTTCACCACGTCGGCGAAGGCCAGGGTGGCGTATTGCCGGGCGGCGGGGTCCAGGCGCGGGTCGGCGGTGAACACGCCGTCGACCCCGTCCTTGGCGGCCAGCACGGCGTCGCAGCGCAGCTCGATGGCGCGCTGCACCGCCGGGTAGTCGGTGGTGACATAGGGCTGGCCGTTGCCGCCGGCCAGGATGACGATGGCGCCCTTGCCCAGGTGCCGGTCCGCCCGCAGCCGGATATAGGGTTCGGCCATCGACGGGATCGGCACCGCGCTCATCACCCGCACCTCGGGGCCCGATCGTGCGGTCAGCGCCGCGCGTAGCATCACCGCGTTGATCACGGTGCCCAGCATGCCGATGTTATCGGCCTCCGCCCGCTCGATGTGCCAGGCTTCGGACACCTTGCCGCGGAAGATGTTGCCGCCGCCGATGACGATGGCGATCTCGATCCCCAGGCGCTGCACCGACAGGATCTCGGTGACGATGTGGTCGATCGCGGCGGCGCCGAAGATCGATCCATCCTCGCCGGCGATCGCCCCGCCGCTCAGCTTCAGCAGCAGCCGCTTGTAGGCCGTTCCCATGGCACCCTCCGATCCTTCACCGGCGGCGCCACGGTCACCGGCACCGTCGCAGGATGGCGCATTTCCGGGCGGCGCGGAACCGCGCCGTGCGGCGCTTCGGCGGCCGGCCGCATTGCCGCCTGACAAGCCCGGCCCGGCGCGCTAAAGATCCCCCAGCCCCTGCAAGGATGCGGATGATGGAATTCACGGCCCTGGACGATCGCCTCTACCCGACGCTGGACGATGCGACGATCCCGGAGCTGCCGGCCCATTACAGCGGCAAGGTGCGGGACAATTACGACCTGCCCGACGGCACGCGGATCATCATCGCCACCGACCGGATCAGCGCCTTCGACCGCATCCTGGCCGCGATCCCGCTGAAGGGCCAGGTGCTGACCCAGACCGCGCGCTTCTGGTTCGAGGCGACCGCCGACATCTGCCCGAACCACGTGATCGACTACCCCGACCCGAATGTCGTGGTCGGCCGCCGGCTCGACATCCTGCCGGTCGAGATCGTGGTGCGCGACTATCTGGCCGGCACCACCGGCACCTCGATCCTGACCCTGTACAAGACCGGCCAGCGCGAGATGTACGGCATCCGCCTGCCGGACGGGCTGCGCGACAACCAGAAGCTGCCGCAGCCGATCATCACCCCGACCAGCAAGGCCTTCGACGGCGGCCATGACGAGCCGCTGACGCCCGACGCCATCATCGCCCAGGGCCTGCTGACGGCGGAGCAGTGGGCGCAGCTCAGCGCCTATGCCTTCGCCCTGTTCGCCCGCGGGCAGGAAATCGCGCGGCAGCACGGGCTGATCCTGGTCGACACCAAATACGAATTCGGCACGGATGCGGACGGCCGCATCATCCTGGCCGACGAGATCCACACCCCGGACAGCAGCCGCTACTGGCTGGCGGACAGCTATGACGACCGCTTCGCCCGCGGCGAACGGCCGGACAGCTTCGACAAGGATTTCGTGCGCAGCTGGGTGACGGCGCGCTGCGACCCCTACAAGGACCCGATCCCGGAGATCCCGGCGGATGTGATCCGCGCCACCGCCCAGGTCTATGTCCGCGCCTTCGAGACCATCACCGGCCAGCGCTTCGAGCTGCCGGACCCCGGTACCCCGGTGCTGGACCGGATCCGGAAGAATCTGGCGAAGTATTTCTGAGGCCAGGCGGGCCTCGCAACGGCCCCCGACTCACTCTTTTTGTCATCCTCAGGCTTGACCCGAGGATCCAGGCCACCGAGAGCGGCTCTTCGTGGCCCTGGATTGCCCGGTCAAGCCGGGCAATGACAAGTGGGGAATGGCGGTGCCGGCCCTACGGCGCGATCCGCTCCGCCACCAGCGCATGCCCGCCGATCGTGCCGGTGAGACGGGCGACGGCATCGGTGTCGCGGTCGTTCCAGGCCAGGGCGACCGTGCCGGTGGTGGCGCCGTCCAGGGTCAGGTCGGCCGTGACGTCGCCGGTCGACTGGTTCCAGCGCAGCGTGCCCGACACGGCCAGATCCTCGGCCCAGCGCACATGGTCGAGGGTGAAGGCGAAGCCGGCGTCGAAGGCCGCGAGGCTGAAGCTGCCGCCGCGCAAGCCCACGCCGCTGCCGCCGGCGTTGACGAAGTAACGGGCCAGCACGTCGCCGGCGGTCTCGGCCGCGGCGGCGGCCAAGCGCAGTTCCGCCTCGGTCGCGGCGTTGCCGGTGTCGGCCTTGGCCGGGGCGACATCGGCCGCCTTGGTGGCGAAGGCCGGCACGGTGCGGATCGGCCGGATCCGCTGGGTGCAGGAGGTGTCGCCGGCCTCGCCGCCGCTGCGCACGAAGTTCAGTACGATCGGCGCGACGCAGCCGGTGGCGTCGCCGCCCATCGGCGGCACGAAGATCGCCTGGTCGGTGATGGCGGTGATGTGCGTCAGGTTGCGCACCGGCACATAGGTCGCGTTCGGGAACAGCCGCGCCGTCTGCAGCCCCTCGATCGGCGAGGTCGTGCTGTCGATGTCGCCCGACAGCACCAGGGTCGGCACATCGGGGAACGGCACCTTCGGGTCGACGGCCGTACCGGCGGCGACGCCCTTCGGCGGCTGCGGCCAGTCCAGGCACAGGTCCCGCCGCTCCCATTTGTGCGGCGAGGCGTTGACCTCGGCGATGGTGAAGGGGGCGTAGATCGCGGCGTCGGTCGTCGCCTGCTGTTCGGTGGCGTGCAGCAGCTGGCGCTGCCGCTCGGCCCGGGTCACGCCGGGGGCGAACAGCCGGGGATAGTCGGCGCAGACCACGGCGACATAGAGGCCGGTGGAAAAGGCGGTCGGGTCGGTGCCGGGCGTGCCCCAGGCCGTCGCCTCGGCCAGCAGCCGGTACAGCGGCGCCGTGTCATGGGCGTCGAGATACGCCCGGGCCGCGGCGTCCAGCTCGCGATAGAAGGTCGGGCTGCCGCCGGCGCCGTTCATCGCCATGAACAGGGTCGGGGCATCCAGCGCGAAGCTGACGGCATTGCCGTCGCCATCCTTGGCCTCGGCCTTGGCCGGCTTGTCCCGCAGCGCCTCCACCAGCCGCTCGATGCGGTCGAGCGACCGGCCGCCGAGGGCGCGGCAGCTGGGGGACCGCTGGCACACCAGCTCGAATCCGTCGCGCGCCGTGGCCCATTCGGTGTCGTACCAGGGCGACAGGCCCAGCGTGGGATAGGCGCTGTCCAGCACCAAAGTGCGCAGCCGGCTGGGGTGGCGCTGGGCGAAGACCTGGCCGAACCAGGTGCCGTAGCTGTCGCCGTAATAATCGACCCGGTCGATCTTCAGCGCGTCCAGCACCGCGGCCACGTCGTCCGACGCCGGCGCCGTGCCGTACAGCCAGGCGGCGGGGCCCAGCTGCTTGCCGCAGGCGGCCAGGGCCGCCTGCACGAATTCGGCGGCCTGCTGCAGCGCCTCGCAGTTGATCGGGTCGGACAGGCCGGTGCCGCGCTTGTCGACGATCAGCACGTCGCGCCGGTCGCGCAGCCCGTCGAACAGGTGCAGATAGCCGTCGCGCGTCCCGGTCGAGGAATAGCCGGGCCCGCCCTCCTGGGTCAGGATCACGCCTTCGGCCGGCTGGGCCGCGTCGCGGTGCGGATAGAATTCGAAGCCGATGGTCACCGTGCCCGGCAGCTTTCCGGCCGGGTCGAGCGGCCGGCTGATCTGGCCGCAGAAGCCGCCGAGATCCGGTTGGCAGTCGGTCAGGGTCACGTCGCCGACCTGCAGCGTGGGGACCTTCGTGATCACGGCCGGGGGCGCTGCGGGGGCGGCATCCTGCGCGCCGGCAGGGCCGGCGGCTGCGGCCAGCATGGCGACGATCGGCCAGAACCGGGTGACCCTCACTCCCAGCATGCCTTCTCCCCCTTCAGTCTCGCCCCGGCCGCGCTTGCGGCGGCTCTCGGGGCGGTCGTTGCCGTTACAAGGTGCGGTGGCGGGCGCGGGCGCCGCGTTCGATCGCCACCGCCACCAGCCGGTCGACGCCGAACCGGTCGCGCATCAGCTCCAGCAGCCGCAGCTCCGGCTGGCTGGCACTGCCGTCGGCCGCGACCACGTCGCAGGCGATGGCGTAGGCGGTCTCGTGCAGATGCTCCGGCAGGGTCTCGCCGATGATATCGAGCGCCCGGTCGATGCCGTCATCCTCCTGCAGCAGGTCGATGCAGTCGCGCGTCAGGTCCGGCATCCGGTCGACGTCGAAATCGCGGAACACCGGCAGGAAGCGCACCATCTCCGACAGCGTCACGAGTTCGGCATCGGTCATGTTCGTGTCGGCCACGGAGGCGAGCACCATGGTGTAGATCAGGGCGCCGTGGGCGTCGGTCGTCATGGCAATCTCCGGGGGTACGGCGAGTCGTCGAAGGGATCCGCCCCGGATATCGCCCGGATCGCGCCGGGGCGTCAAGGCAACCGCCCCAGGACGGGGCTTTGGCGGCGAGGCAACGACCGTGCTTCCCCCGTTCGGGCATGGCATGGCATGAGGACGCCATGCAGGTGGTCCTCGATGTGGCGTTGCCGGTCTTCGGCGTGATTTTCCTCGGCCTCTTCGCCGGCCGCATCCGCCTGCTCGGCCGGGTCCAGTCCGAGGCGCTGAACGCCTTCGTCACCTGGATCGCCCTGCCGCGCTGCTGTTCCTGGCGATGGCGCGCACGCCGGTGTGGGACATCGTCAACCTCCTCGGGCTCAACTTCCTCGGCGCCTTTCTCGGCGGCGCCGTGGTGGTGTGGCTGATCGGCGCAGGGCTCGGCTGGCTGCTGCACCGTGCCGATGCCGGCGCGGCGACGATGCAGGGCGTGAATGCCGGCGTCCCCAACACCGGCTACCTCGGCATCCCGCTGTTCGCCGCCGCCTTCGGCCCGGCCCGCGGCCTGCCGCCGGCGGCGCTCGCCACCATTGTCATGAGCGTGGCCGGACTCGTGTTGGTCGCGATCCTGGCCGGCCGGCGCAGGCGCGGCGCGCTGTGGGGCGTGCCGGCGGCGCTGGTGACCCATCCGCTGGTGATGGCGCCGGTGCTCGGTGTCGCCTGGTCCTGGGCCGGGCTGCCGCTGCCGGCGCCGCTGGTCACGCTGCTGTCGCTGCTGGGCGGCGCTGCCAGTCCCTGCGCGCTGTTCGCCATCGGCCTGTTCATGGCCGGGCAGATCCTGCGCGGCGGCTTTGGCGAAATCGGCTGGATCACCGTGCTCAAGCTGGTGTGGCAGCCGCTGATCACCTGGGGCTTCGCCGCCACCCTGTTCCCGATGGACCCGTTCTGGACCGCCAGCGCCGTGCTGCTGGCCGCCCTGCCGACCGGGGCATCGGCCTTCGCCATCGCCCAGCGCGCCGGCCTTTCCGTCGAGCGCACCGCAGCGGTGATCCTGGTCTCGACCCTGGTCTCGGTGCTGACTCTGTCGCTGCTGCTGGCGATCATTGCGCCGCAATTCCCGCCCGGCTGAACGCCGGCCACGAAACTTGCACGATAATTAGCGAAGTTTGTCGCCGAGGGACGGTGCCGGATCGCAAATCCTGGTGTTACTCTCCCGGAAATAGTGTCGAAACGGGAGGCCCCCTGATGCGCGACGACGGTCCGATCCGCCAGCTGCCCAAGCGCACGATCGCCCTGGTCCTCGCCGGCGGGCGGGGCAGCCGGCTGAAGCAGCTGACCGACCGCAGGGCCAAGCCCGCGGTCTATTTCGGTGGCAAGTTCCGGATCATCGACTTCGCCCTGTCGAACTGCATCAACTCCGGCATCCGCCGCATCTATGTGCTGACCCAGTACAAGTCGCACAGCCTGCTGCGCCACCTGCAGCGCGGCTGGGGCTATCTGCGGGCCGAGATGCATGAATTCGTCGACCTGCTGCCGGCGCAGCAGCGAGTGGACGAGGCGATCTGGTATCGCGGCACCGCCGACGCAGTCTGGCAGAACCTGGACATCTTCGAGGCCGAGGCGCCGGACCATGTCCTGATCCTGGCCGGCGACCATGTCTACAAGATGGACTACACCGCGATGGTCGAGGACCATGTCCGCACCGGCGCGGATGTGACCGTCGGCTGCGTCGAGGTCCCGCGCATGGAGGCGACGGCCTTCGGCGTGATGCATGTCAACGACCAGTGGCGCGTCACCAGCTTCCTGGAGAAGCCGGCCGACCCGCCGGCGATGCCGGGCCGGCCCGATATCGCGCTGGCCAGCATGGGCATCTATGTCTTCAGCATGCGCTTCCTGGCCGAACAGCTGCGCCGCGACGCCGCCGACCCGAATTCGGAGCATGATTTCGGCAAGAACATCGTGCCGTTCCTGGTCGACACCGCCCATGTCCGGGCGCACCGCTTCTCGGAAAGCGCGATCCCGAACCCGAGCTATGCCGAACCCTATTGGCGCGACGTCGGCACCATCGACGCCTATTGGGAAGCCAATATCGACCTGACGACGGTGACCCCGGCGCTCGACCTCTACGACCGCGACTGGCCGATCTACACGTACCAGGAGCAGCTGCCGCCGGCGAAATTCGTGTTCGAGGACGGGGCGCGGGTCGGCAAGGCGGTGAACAGCACCGTCTCCGGCGGCTGCATCGTCTCCGGCTCCACGGTCCGGCAGTCAGTGCTGTTCAGCAAGGTCCGGGTCAATTCCTTCGCCAAGCTGCATGAGGCGGTGGTGCTGCCGGAATGCGACATCGGCCGCCACGCCCGGCTGACCCGGGTGGTGATCGACCATGGCGTCCGCATCCCGGAAGGGCTGGTGGTGGGCGAGGACCCCGAAGCCGATGCCCGCCGCTTCCATCGCACCGAGAAGGGCATCGTCCTGATCACCCAGCCGATGATCGACGCCCTGGACTGACGGCCGGGGCGCGATAGTGTGCAGCGGTCCCGCTTTCGCGGGGATGGCGATCCTTTTCCGGGCGAGGGAGACAGCCGCATGAAAGTCCTGCACGCGGTGTCGGAGATCTATCCGCTGGTGAAGACCGGCGGCCTGGCGGATGTCGCCGCGGCGCTGCCGCCGGCGCTGGCCGTGGCCGGGGTCGCCGCCCGGGTGCTGGGTGCCGGGCTATCCGGCGATCCTGGCGGCGATGCGGCGGCCGGAGCTGATCCTGGAGGATGCCGACCTGTTCGGCGGCGGCCCGGCCCAGGTGATGCTGGCCGAGATCGACGGCATCGCGGTGCCCACCTATGTGCTGGACAGCCCCGGCCTGTTCGCGCGGCCGGGCAACCCCTATCTCGGCCCCGACCGGCTGGACTGGCCGGACAACCATCGCCGCTTCGCCGCCCTCGGCTGGGCCGCGGCCCGTCTCGGCCTTGGCGCCGATCCGCGCTGGGTGCCCGACATCGTCCACGGCCATGACTGGCAGGCCGGGCTGGCGCCGGCCTATCTCGCGTTCTCCGCGGGGGGCCTGGCCGGGCCGGGCGCCCCCCGGCCGCGCACCGTCACCACCATCCACAACATCGCCTTCCAGGGCTGGTATCCCGCCGCGGCAATGACGGAGCTCGGCCTGCCGCCGGGCAGCCTGTCGATGGAGGGGCTGGAGTATTTCGGCGGCGTCGGCTTCCTGAAGGCTGGCCTGTACTACGCCGACCGCATCACCACGGTCAGCCGCACCTATGCGCGGGAAATCCAGACGGCGGAATACGGCCATGCGCTGGAGGGCCTGCTGGCCAGCCGCGCTTCCGACCTGGTCGGCATCGTCAACGGCACCGACTATGCCATCTGGGACCCGCGCCACGATCCGAACCTGCCCGCCCCTTTCGGACCGGACGACCTGTCGGGCAAGGCGGCGTCCAAGGCGGCGCTGCTGCGGGAATTCGGCCTGCCGGACGATGACGGCACACCGCTGTTCGCCATGGTCAGCCGCCTGACCGGGCAGAAGGGCTGCGACCTGCTGCTCGACGCCATCCCGGCGCTGATCGCCGGCGGCGGCCGGCTGGTGCTGCTGGGGTCGGGCGACGCCGAGCTCGAGGCCGGCTTCCGCGCCGCTGCCAACGATCACCCCGACCATGTCGCCGTCCGCATCGGCTATGACGAGGCGCTGTCGCACCTGCTGCAGGCCGGGGCCGACGTGCTGCTGGTGCCCTCGCGCACCGAGCCCTGCGGCCTGACCCAGATGTACGCCCTGCGCTACGGCACGCTGCCGCTGGTGCGCCGCACCGGCGGGCTGGCCGACACGGTGGTCAATGCCAGCCATGACGCGATCGTCGAGGACCGCGCCACCGGCTTCAGCTTCGACGACCCGACCGCGTCGGCGCTGGCCGGCACGATCAGCTGGGTCTGCGGCCTGTGGCGCGACCGAACGCTGTGGCAGCAGCTGCAGCGCCGCGCCATGGCCCAGGATTTCAGCTGGGAGCGTGCGGCCGTCGACTATGTCGCGCTGTACCGGGACCTGCTGGCCACGCCATGACTGATGAGACCGGAATGATCGCGGCGGCCGACGGCACGCCGATCGCCTGGCGTCGCCGCCCGGGTGCGGCCGATGGGCGGCCTGGGCTGGTGTTCTGTGGCGGCTTCCGCTCGGCCATGGCGGGGGAGAAGGCGACGTACCTCGACGGCTTTGCCGCCGAACGCGGCCTGGCCTTCCTGCGCTTCGATTATCGCGGCCACGGCGCCTCGGGCGGCGTGTTCCAGGACCTGGTGCTGGGTGACTGGATCGCCGATGCGCTGCGAGTGCTCGACGCGCTGACGGACGGGCCGCAGATCCTGGTCGGCTCCTCGATGGGCGCCTGGGTCGCGACCCAGGCTGCGATCGCCCGGCCGGACCGGGTGGCGGGGTTGGTCAGTGTCGCCGCTGCGCCGGATTTCACCGAAGATCTGATGCTGCCGGCGCTGGGCGAGATGGGGCTGGCGCGGATGCGGCGCGACGGCTTCGTCGACCGCCCCTCGGCCTATGGCGACGGGCCCTATCGCATCACCTGGCAGCTGATCGTGGAGGCGCGGTCACATCTGCTGCTGCGCGCCCCGGTGCCCTTTGCCGGCCCGGCCCGGCTGCTGCACGGCCTGGCCGACCCCGACGTGCCCTGGCGCCAGAGCCTGAAGCTGGCCGAGGCGCTGGCCGGCCCGGATGTCCGCCTGACCCTTATCAAGGACGGCGACCACCGCCTGTCCCGGCCCCAGGACCTGGCCCTGCTGGGGCAGGCGGTGGAAGAGGTGCTGGCGGGATCTTCGTAGCCGCCCGGTCAACGGACGGAGATGAGGGGATGTCCCGGCCGGCCTGCCGGAACAGGTGTGATCCGATGGCATCCCTACCGCTGGTCCTGGGCCGATCGGGGTATGGAGACGAGAGAATCGTCTGCGCTCGCTTCCCCGGACCGCACCGGATTGTGAGCGAATGCCACCATTGATGAGGCGTCGTCACTGTCCTCCTGCGGCCTCCATTCGTCGATGTCGTCGTCGTCGTAGCCGTATTTCTCCAACAGCCTGAGCGTTTCGTTGATCGTCACATCGAGGGGCGGTTTCAACGAGTCCCTGACGATCATTACAAGCTCGCCTTCATCCCAATTCGACGCCCGCTCTTCGAGCATTTTCTTGTACCGGAACGCGAGGAATCCCACGGCATGCAGGGCTTTCAGTTCCTCGGGGATCTGAACCAACCTGTATTTGGGGACGCGATAGTTTCTTGCATCCAGAGCTTTCAGCTGATCCTTGACCATCAAGAGATTTGCTTCGAGTCCATTTCCACTGTGTATGGATCGATAAAATTCCTTTAGTTCATTTATGGCAAACTGGAAAGACGCGACCCTCCGCTCTGCTCCTTCTCTCAGCACCGTCGCTGCTTTTCTCGCTTCTTCGGATTCTGCGTCCGGATTTGACCTGGATCTTGCTTCTTCCTTACGAAGCAATTCGATTTCTTTCTCGCCGTTTTTTAGCTCTTTTCAAATCGGGGTATCAGATTTCGTCTTCTTCTCCGCCACTGTTCGACCACGACCGGAAAGGTGTTGAGGCCGGTCGCCTGAGATAGCCATGTGATTTCTTTTCCGCCGTCCATCTCGAAGGGCCCATGCGTTCGGGATTCAGTGTCCAACCTTACGATACGAAACCGGGCCCTCCCCGGACTGCGACGTTTTTTCAGTGCTCTGCCACCGCCTGTCCCGGCCGCAGGACCTCGCCCTGCTGGGACAGGCGGTGGCGGATCTGGCCGCGGCCTGAGATCAGCCGGGGACCAGCGTCCGTGCCGCGACGATCCAGCGGTCGAGCTCCGGCTCGTCCACCGGCACCATGCCGGCCAGCGCCTGGCGGCCGGCCGGGGTCGCGGTGCGGGCCAGCAGCGCCTCGGCGTCGAGGATGCCGACATAGGCCAGGGCCTGGGCCCGGGTCGCGGTGATGCCGGGAACCGCGACGATGGCGTGGCGGCTGGCGGCCTCGCTGTCCGATGGCGGCCCGCCGCGGCTGTTGCCTGTGGCCTGGGGCGGCCACTGGGCCGGGTACCAGGCCGGGGCCGTGCCCTTCGCCACCATCTGGGCCTGCAGCGCCTGGTCCAGCACCGTCTGCTGCGGCAGCCCCTGGCCGGCGATGTTGCTGTTCTCGCCGGGATCGGCCGCGAGGTCGTACATTTCCCAATCCGCGTCGGAATAGCCTGATGCCGGGTTGGCCACCGAATCGAGATAGACGGAGTACGCCCAATCCTTCGACCGGATCGTCCGGATGACGCTGGGGCCGCTGTTGCCGTGCAGGTCGTCATAGGTGAAGTGGACATAGTCCTGGACCGACGTCGCCGGGTCGTCCAGCACAGGGCTCAGATCCTGGCCGGTGAAGCTGCTGAAGTCTCCCGCCACGCCCAGCAGGCTGGCCAGGGTGGGGGCCAGATCGACCATGCTGGCCAGCGCCGCGGTGGTTTGGGCCTGGGGCCAGGCCACCGGGTTCGAGAACACCAGCGGCACATGGATGCACTGGCCATAGGCGTTGACGAATTTCTCGACCAGCCCGTGCGACAGCGCCATCTCGCCATGATCGGCGAAGCGGATGATCAGTGTGTCCTGCATCTGGTCCTGGCTCATCGCCGCCAGGATCGTGCCGATCTGCCCGTCCACATACTGCATCAGATAGGCGTAGAAATTCGCCAGATCCTGTTGAGACGCTTGTTTCGACGCCTGCGCATCCCAGGAATAGTAGCTCTGGCCACGCGGCATCGCCGCCGGGCTCTCGTCGATATCGTCCGGCAGCGGCACGCCCAGCGACTGGTAGTCGGCCTGGTCGTAGTAGACGCCGTCCTGGGCCTCGTAGCCCAGATGGACGTCGTGCGGGTTGACCAGGGATATCACGAGGCACCAGGGCCCGGCGGGCGGGCTGGCCAGGAAGGCCTGGGCGTTCTGGACGTAGCGCTGGTCGTTCCGGTTATACGTCGTCGGACCCTGCGTGCCGCCGCCGAGATAGGTGGTGCCGAGGTTGAGCCCCGCATCCGGCGGATCCCAGGCCACCGTATTGCCGCCGGCGGCGAAGGGCTGGAAGCCCCATTGCGACAGGTCCGAATCGCCCTGGCCCGGCTCATCCTGGCCCAGCAGGTGCCATTTGCCGATCCAATAGCTGCTGTATCCGGCCTTCTCCAGAACAGTGGCGATGTTGGGGACGCTGCCGGGGTCCGGCAGGGTCGACTGACCGGTGGTGGTGCAGCCGGTGACGATCGGGTACTGGCTGGTCAGGAAGGTGGCGCGGCTGGGCGCGCACATGCAGGCGGCGGTGTAGGCCTGGTCGAAGCTCAGGCCGTTGGCCGTCAGCGTCTGCACCGCCTTCAGCTTGGCCGACAGGGTGGCGCGGTAGCTTTCCGGCCATTCGGACAGGGCGCGCTCCTGGTCGGTAACCAGGATCAGGATGTTGGGCTTGGCGCCGTTCGAGAACAGATCGCTGATGGGCACGGTGTCCCTCCGGGTTCGGGTGGGTCGGTACCGGCCGCGCAGGGCGCGCGGATGCAAAATGCGGGATCGGAAATGGCGTCAATATAACCGGCCGGATCGCTCCGGCCGGCGGCAGGCATGATATGCCCGGGACCGGGGTGCCAGGGATGATTTTCCCATGAAGGCGGAAGGCCCCGGGGACTATCCCTCAGTCTTCGGCTTCAGAAACTCCCGGGTGATCGCCACCGCCTCGGCCAGGCCGATGCGCTGGACCTCGACGCCGGGCGGGAAGGCGGTGCACAGGCGGGTCGGCATCATCGGGTCCAGGAGGACGAAGACGCCGCGGTCGTCGGCCCGGCGTACCAGCCGGCCGAACGCCTGCTTCAGCCGGAACCGGGTCTGCATGTCGCCCCAGCGCTGCTTGCCGAAATGCACGCCGCGGGCGCGGGACAGGATGTCGGGCCGCGGCCAGGGCACCCGGTCGAACACCATCAGCCGCAGCGCCCGGCCGGGCACGTCGACGCCGTCGCGCACCGCATCGGTGCCCAGGAGGCAGGCATCGGTCTCGCCGCGGAAGATGTCGACCAGCGTGCCGACATCCATGCCGTCGAGATGCTGGGCGTACAGCGGCAGGCCGGCCGCCTGCAGCGCCGGGGCCAGCACGTGATGCACGGCGCGCAGCCGGGTCACGGCGGTGAACAGGCCCAGCGCGCCGCCGCCGGCCGCCAGGAACAGCTCGCGATAGGCGGCGCCGACCTGCTCCAGATCGTCCTTGCGCACGTCGCGCACGATCAGCACCCGGGTCAGCGCCGGGTAGTCGAAGGGCGAGGGCACCTGGGCACGGATCGCCGGCCGGGCCAGGTGGCCGGCACCGGTGCGGTCCTCGGCCGCGCGCCAGTCGTCCGGCTTGTCGCCGGCGCCGTCGGTCAGCGTCGCCGAGGTGACGACGACGCCATGCGCCTGCCGCACCAGCGCGTCGACGAAGGGCCGGGTCGGGTCGACATGGTGGCGGTAGAAGCCGAAATCGAGCTCGCGCCCCTCGATCCGCTCGACCCCGAACCAGTCGACCAGCCAGGGCGGCGTCGGCTCGCTCAGGCCCGACAGCATGCCGCGCCAGCCGCCGATCTCCATCTTCGAGCGCCGTTCCAGCGATCGGGCGGACGCATCCAGCCGCTGGCGCTGGTTCGGGTCCAGCGACGCGGCCTCCTCGTCCAGCCGCTCGCGGAAGGATTTGGCCAGCGCCTGCAGCGGCACCTGCAGCTCGGCCAGGGCGGTGTCCAGCGCCTGGGCGGCGGCCACCAGCCCTTCGACCGGGTCGGCGGTGTCGCATTCGATGGTGTAGGGGCCGTCCGCACCCTGGGTGCGGGCATAGACCTGGGCGCGGGCCAGGGCCAGGAACTGTTCGGCCGGGCCGCGCGGCGATTCGTCGTGGATGCGCCGGCCCCAGCCCGGGCCAGGCAGGGCGCGGGCGGCGCGCTCGATGTCGTCCAGCGTGGCCAGTGACGCGTCGTCGCCCGGCAGCAGGTCCTCGACCCGGCGGCGCAGGCCGCGGCCCCGGCTGGCGCGGCGCCCGCCTTCCTCATGGCCCAGCAGCCAGCGTCGCAGATCCGTCGCCTCCATCCCGGTCAGGTGGCCGGCAAAGGCCGAATCGGCGGCCTCGAACAGATGGTGGCCTTCGTCGAAGATGTAGCGGCTGGGCGTGTCGCGGTCGTCGACGCTGCCCAGCGCCGCCTGGATCATCACCAGCGCGTGGTTGGCGATCACGATCTGCGCCTTGCGGGCCCGGCGGATGCCGCGCTCGATGAAGCAGCGGCTGTAATGCGGGCAGCCGGAATGGATGCATTCGCCGCGCCGGTCGGCCAGGCCCAGGCTGTTCGGCCGGCCGATGATGTCGGCCAGCCAGCCGGGGAAGTCGCCGCCGGTCAGGTCGCCGTCACGGGTCGCCGCGGCCCAGCGCGCCATCAGCCCCAGCGGCACCGCGTCGCGCGGGTTCAGCGCCAGGGCGCGCACCGCATCCTCGTAGTTCAGCAGGCAGAGATAGTTCTCGCGCCCCTTGCGCAGCACCACCTGGCGGGCCTTCAGCACCGGGTCCGGGAACAGCCGGTCCATCTCGCCGTCGATCTGGTGCTGCAGGTTGCGGGTGTAGGTCGACACCCAGACCGGGGCGCCGTTCTTCTGGGCCCAGACCGTGGCCGGCGCCAGATAGCCCAGGGTCTTGCCGGTGCCGGTGCCGGCCTGGGCCAGCACCACGGTCGGATCATCAGGCGCCGGGCGCGGGGCGAAGGCGGCGGCCACGGCGCTGGCATAGTCGCCCTGCTGCGGCCGCGGCTCGGCATTCGCGCCCAGCATCTGCGCCAGCCGGGCGCGGGCCTCGCGCGGGTCGACGCCATGCTGCGACGGCGGCGGGTTCGGCGGCTCGGCCTCCCATTCCGGCAGATGGGCCCAGATCTGGTAGGCGCCGCGCTTGCGATGATCGTCGACCGGGGCGCGCATCCCCAGCGCCGCCAGCACATAGGGTGCCCAGGGCCAGCCGGCCTCGCCCATCCGTGTCGCCAGGCCGGCCGGGTCGCTGCGCTCGTCCGGTGTCGGGATCGCCAGGCCGCGCAGCAGCGTCTCGGCGATGCGCGGCAGGGCGATCGCCGCATCCTCCAGCGAGGTCGGCTGCGGCAGGCCCAGCGCCTCGGCCAGGCCGCGCGGCGTCGGCACGCTGAACCGGCCGGGCTTGGCGAAGGCGAACAGCTCCAGCAGGTCGAAGGCGCCCAGCACGTCCAGCCCGCAGCGCCGGCCGATGGCCCGGGCGTGGCACAGCAGCAGCGGTGGCCCGTCGACCCGCCGGCGCAGCTCCGCCGGGGTCAGCGCCGCCAACTCGCCATCCGCGGTCAGCAGCACGCCGCCTTCGGGCGCGAGCACCAACGGCTCGGCATCCGGCATGGGAAGGGACACGGCGGGGGGCGCGATCATGCGCGCACTATAGGGACCCGCGGCGGCAGAACCAGCCCCGACGATGCCGCGGCGGTCACGAATTGTTCCGGGTGGCGACGGGGCCTCGCCCGCACGCAGGACAGGCCACGCAACCTCACACCTTCTGAGTGGAGGCCCGGTAGATCTCGTCGATCGCCTCGGCCAGCGACGCGTCGAATGCGGCGTCGGTCATGTCGCGGCGCAGATCGCCGATCAGGGCGCGGGAGAAGCTGGCGATCATGCCGTGATTGGCGGCCAGGCGGCGGCAGGCATCGGGCCGGGTGTAGCCGCCGGACAGGGCGACCACGCGGATCACGCCGTCATGGGTGATCAGCGGCGCGTAGAAATCCGGCTCCTCCGGGATGGTCAGCTTCAGCATCACCTGCCGGCCGGCCGGCAGGGCGTCGAGCTGCTTCAGGATCTCGGCCCGCAGGATGGTCTCGGTGCCCTTCTTGTCGGGGCTCTTGATCAGCACCTCGGGCTCGATGATCGGCATCAGCCCGTGGGCCGAGATCTGCGCCGCGACCGCGAACTGCTGCGCCACCAGCGCGGCGATGCCGGTCTGCGACGGCAGGTTGGCGACCGAGCGCATCTTGGTGCCGTAGACGCCGAGCTTCACCGCCCGTTCCAGCAGCGCGTCGAGGCCGCCGATCGGCTTCATCAGGCTGACGCCGTCGGCCTCGGCCTCCAGCCCCTTGTCCATCTTCAGGAAGGGGACGATGCCGCGCTCTTTCCACAGGAAGGTCGGCACCGGCTGGCCGTTGGCCTGCCCGTCCATCGTGCGCTCGAACAGGATGGCGGCGATCACCTTGTCGCCGGTGAAGGCCGGCGCGGTCATGATGCGCACCCGCATCTCGTGCATCAGCCGGAACATCTCGTCATCGCCGCTATAGGCGCTGTCGGGGATGCCGTAGAGGCGCAGCGCGCCGGGGGTGGAGCCGCCGCTCTGGTCCAGCGCGGCGATGAAGCCGGCCTTCCCCAGGATCTGCGCCGCCATCTCGTCTTGGGCCATGATCACCATTCCTGCTGCATCGGGCTCGGGCGGGACGCGCGCGCCCCTCGACCGCCGGCCCGGATGGCTGGAGTATTGCCACGGGGGCCGCGATCCGTGCAATCCTTGCGCGCCCGATTTGGCCTCGCGCGCCCGGTTCGGGTCTGTCTCCGCCTTGCCGGCGCCGGCAACTCCGATAGACTGCGGCGTCCCGTCCCTCGAGGTGCCGTCATGCCCGCCCGGCTTCCGCTGTCCCCCCGGTTTCCGCTGTCCCGCCGTGCCCTGCTGTCCGGCGTCAGCGCCGCCGCGGTGGCCGGTGTCCTGCGGCCCCGCTTCGGCTGGGCGGCGGATCCGGTCAAGGGCGGCACCCTGACCGTCGCGGCGGACACCGAGCCGCGCAATTTGAACCCGGCGCTGGTCGCCTCCAACGGCGTGTTCTACGTCGCCAGCAAGGTGATCGAGCCGCTGGCCGAGATGGCCTATGACGGCAAGCTGACCCCGGTGCTGGCGACCGCCTGGACCGGCAGCGCCGACGGCAAGACCATCACCTTCACGCTGCGCGACGGCGTCACCTGGCACGACGGCAAGCCCTTCACCTCGGCCGACGTCGCCTATTCCGCGGTCGAGCTGTGGAGCAAGAAGCAGAATCTCGGCCGCGTCCTGTTCAAGGACCTCGATTCGGTCGACACGCCCGACGACCGCACCGCGGTGTTCCACTTCAAGCAGCCGACGCCGCTGCAGCTGGTCGAGAACGCGCTGCCGGCGCTGTCCGCCGTGGTGCCGAAGCACCTCTACGACGGCACCGACATCGACAAGAACCCGCACAACGAGCAGCTGATCGGCACCGGCCCGTTCCTGTACAAGGAGCACAAGCCCGGCGAGTACTACCTGCTGGAGCGGAACCCGAATTACTGGGTCAAGGACCAGCCCTATCTCGACCGCATCGTCTTCCGCGTGCTGTCGGACCGTGGCGCCATCGCCGCGGCGCATGAGGCGGGCGAGATCCAGCTCTCCGCCTTCTCCGCCGTGCCGCTGGAGGAGCTGGACCGGCTGAAGGCGCTGCCCGACGTGGCGGTGGTGCGCAAGGGCTATGAGGGCATCACCTACCAGCTGACGGTCGAGATCAACCATCGGCGGAAGGAGCTGCAGGACGTGCGCGTCCGCCGCGCCATCGCCCATGCGATCGACCAGGGCTATGTCGTCGACACCATCTTCCGCAGCTTCGCCGATGCCTCGACCGGCCCGGTGCCGAAGACCGGGGTGCCGTTCTACACGGCTGAGGTCGCGAGCTATGCCTTCGACCCGAAGAAGGCGGAAGCGCTGCTGGACGAGGCCGGCTATCCCCGCCAGGACGGCGGCGCCCGCTTCGCCATCCGCCTGCTGCCGGCACCGTGGTTCGAACAGACCAAGCAGATGGGCGACTATCTGCGCCAGGCGCTGCAGGCCGTGGGCATCGACGCGACGCTGGTCGGCAACGACGATGCGGCGCATCTCAAGGCGGTCTACACCGACCATGCCTTCGACCTGGCGATCGGCTCGCCGGTCTACCGCAACGACCCGGCGATCTCGACCACCATCCTCTATCGCGGCGGCCTGCCGGACGGGGTGCCGTTCTCGAACCAGTACGGCTATGACGACCCCGCCATGAACACCCTGATCGACCAGGCGGCGGTGGAGCTGGACCCGGCGAAGCGGATCGATCTCTACAAGCAGTTCCAGGCCCGCGCGGCCGACCAGCTGCCGCTGATCGTGGCGGCGGAATTCACCTTCATCACCGTGGCCAGCCGAAAGCTCCACAACATCGCCACCAATCCGCGATGGGCGACCTCGTCCTGGGCGGATGCCTGGCTGGAAGGGTAGGGGCCGGGCGCTCTCGGTCCGAAGGACGCTTCTCCAGTGTCATCCGGGTCTGCAGCACGACGTGATGCGTGGCAGACCCGGGATCCCGGCATGATCGCGATCCGATATCGCGGCGCTTTGGCCGTGCTTAGCCTGGGCGGGCCCGTCCGATCCGAACGGGCCGTCTTTTTGGCGGGGCCAAGGTGCCCGCCTGTCCAGATTTCGGGACATATTATTTCGTCTGTTGGTGTCATAAGTTTTTTTGGAAAATAACAATTGGACGGATACCAAGATATCAGCTAAAGATATCTCGAATGTTTCGATTATAAATTATGGGTAAAGAGACATTGGCGCTCAATTTCAGCGCCGGCATCTGTAAAATCGTGCAATAAATCTCAATGGTACGCGATCTTCCCAAATTTCGGGCTGGGATTTGCATGGCCTGATTGGGTTTTGGCCATTTGTAGCCGAAATCATCACTTTGTTTCTTGAGGAGCCCTATTTGCGGGGCAATTTTCCTCAATGGCTGAATTGTTTAAAGAAAATTTTTATTGGAGAATGACAATGAGCGGCAATGGAGTGTCGGATTATTCGACGCTGAACGGCGATCTCGGCTATGGCAAGAACCGCCTCAGCGCGGCCAGGGCGCCTGATGAACGTGTGTTCGACCCGGCATCCGGGGCCGGCATTGCGCGGCACACGAAACCGGGAACCGATAGTTACTCATCGTTCTTCAAATCGATTCTGGATTATCGGCACACGCAGAAGGCGGAATTCAATTCGACCGCCAGCTATGGCGAGTTCTCCGCCGAATTCCATCTGAATTTCGAAAAGAAATATACCTCGCATCAGGAGAGCACGGCTGCCGTGCGCACCCTGCGCTGCGTGTTCGGCGGCGCGAGTCTCAGCGAGGTATCGGCTGCGGTGCTCACCCCCAAATTTACGGAAGAAAGTGCCAAACTTCCCAAGACATTCGATCCTGCGGAAGCGAACAAATTCTATCGCTTCTTCGACCTGTTCGGTACCGATGTGGTGACATCGATCACCCTGGGTGGAAATCTGTATTTCCAGACCCTGGTGGAAAAATCAAAGGTCACGGACCTCGAAAAGATCAAGATCGAGCTCGAAGCGGAATACGGCATGTTCTTCACGGCCGACGGTTCGATCGACGACACTGTCGAGCGCAAGCAATATATGGAGAGCCGCATCGCCGCGGTGACGACAGAGGGTGGAGAGAACAGCATCTTCTCCGACATTCTGTTCAAGAAGCCGGCAAAATACACCGATAAGGTGAAGACCTGGACCATCTCCGCCAAGAGCAATCCGGTCATTGTCGGGCGAGAGGTCAAGCCGATCCACGCTTTCATTGCAGATCAGGATCGGCGTACGGCAACACAGACGGCATTGGGGCATTATCTTGGCCGCTATCTCAGCGTCCACTCGACCTGGCGCTACAGCAGCCTCACCGTCGGCAGCATGATGCAGGCGGAGCCGGCGGCCGGGGCCGATACCAGGCCCGGCATCAGGGTGCGCGTGCTCGACCGCAAGACCCTGCAGGGGCGCGAGGAATACTTCACGGCCCCCGCCATCGGCAGCGCCGCGTCCGATATCGAGCAGTTCTGGGAGGGTTTCCGGTCTTCGGTGAAGGGCATGGGCCTTGCGAACGCCATCGTGCTGCTGGCGACGCAGTTCTGGCCGCGGGAGAGCCGCTATTGCCCGCCGGATCACATCATCGACTTCCTGAACAAGGACTGCGGCGGTTCGCTTGCCACGCTGAATCGCTGGCGCGACGATTCCCTGGCCTGCGTGCCCTGCCCCAATGCCGGCGTCAGCTACGGGCTGATCGGCTATGGCCGCGGCACCTCTCTCGACAAGGGCGGGGATGTCTATGTGATCGGCTTCGGCGATCAGGAGACGTTGCGGCCCGAACTCGAGATCCTTGCCGATCTCTACACGACCGAAGACGGGACCGCGAAATTCACCTGCAACGACACGTTCGCGGGGAAATCCATCCCCTTCCTCAAATTCCGCAGCCACCATTGGGACAACTGGCTGATCGCCGTCGACTCCAAGGCGTCGGGGCGGGTGACGCTGGAGGATGACAGCGCCGGCGATGCTGCGAAGGTCCTGTGGTATGCGCAGCCGGCGGGTGAAAAGTATGGCATGCACCCGTTCTATCTCATCAACGCCCAGACCTGCGGCCTTCTGCAATGGGATAGTGGTGGCGCGGCCCAGGAAAAGGAAGCCGTGCTGCGCCCCTTCGCGCCCAATCTCGACATCAACCTCTGGGACCTGCGCAACCCCTATATCATGACCCTGTCTTACAACCCGAATTGGGATTTGCGGGCCTTTGGGGATCGGCGCGTGAGGGTGGCGACATACCGTGGCCAGGACACGGAAATGCGCTGGTCATTCAATAACGCCAGCCGGGTTCTCTGAAATATTTCATGAGGGAGATTGAGATGGCCAAGGGTTATCAATCGTTTCTGCAGAAATCGACTCGCGTGACCTATTGCAGCAAGGAAAAATACGCCAGTCATGCCTTGTCCGCCGTATGGGTGGCGGATGCCTTGAAGCATTTCGACATCCAGGCGTCGGACACCAAGGATTACAAATACCCGCTGGACAGCCAGCCGGCCCGCGCCACGATCTGGCCGAGCTGACGGGACGACAGGCGCGCTGACAACGCCCTTGCTGTTCAATGAGTCGATGACCTGGCCAGGGTGCCGAGGTCGACCAGGGCCGGGTCATCGACACCATCTTCCGCAGCATCGTCACCGCCGCCATGAACGCCTGATCGACCGGGGGGGCGGTGGATCTTCCGCCGCCCCCCAATCTTTTGAGCGCGATGCCGGCGTGTGACCCGGCCTGGCTACAACACGAAGTCGGTGGCGTTCAGAATGTAGGCGCCGGTCAGGGTGACGCTGAAATCGGCCGTGCCGTCGCCGTTGACGTCGCCGCTGACCGTGGTGGCGCCGTTGGCGTAGCTCTCATGCAACTCGCCCGCATGGTGGCCGAAAGCGGCGCTGCCGATGAAGTGGAACGCCTGGTCCCCCGCCGCCGTGGTGTCGGCATCGATGCCGTGCAGGTCGATGCGGTCGCCCTGGGTCTGGCTGAAATCGGTGATCCGGTCGGCATTGGCGCCGACCGCGCTGTGGCTCAGCGCCGAGAAGACGAAGAGGTCGGCGCCGGCCAGGCCGGTGAGGACATCCTGGCCGGCCCAGCCGTTCAACACATTGGCCAGGATGTTGCCGGTGATGGTGTCCGCGCCCTGGCTGCCGTTGACATTCTCGATGCCGGTATAGGTGTCGCCCTCGGCGTCGCCGCCGCTGCCGGCCTGGCTGTTCAGATTGACGGTCACGCCGGTCGTGCTGGTGGTGTAGCTCACCGTGTCGATGCCGGCGCCGCCGTCCAGATGGTCGGCGCCGGCCCCGCCCCAAAGCACGTCGTTGCCGGCGTTGCCGAACAGGGCATTGGCCCCGGCCGAACCGATCAGGGCGTCGGAGCCCTGGCTGCCGTCGACATTCTCGATCCCGGTCAGGGTGTCGCCCTCGGCGTCGCCGCCATGGCCGGTGCCGGCGGCCAGGTCGATGGTGATTCCGACTGCGCTGCCGGTGTAGCTGGCGATGTCGGTGCCGGCGCCGCCATCGAGATGGTCGCGCCCGGCGCCGCCGGTCAGCACGTCGTCGCTGTCCATCCCATACAGGGCATCGTTGCCGGCGCCGCCGTTCAGGATGTTGCTGATGATGTTTCCGGTCAGCGAGTCATTCCCCTGGCTGCCGATCAGGTTCTCGATCGAGACCAGGGTGTCGCCCTGGGCGTCGCCGCCGCTGCCGGTGCCGACGGCAAGGCTGACCGTGACCCCGACCGTGCCCGAGGCGTAGCTGACGGTGTCGATGCCCACGCCACCGTCGAGATGGTCGGCGCCGGCCCCGCCCTGGAGCATGTCGTTGCCGTTCCAGCCTTGCAGCGTGTTGACCCCGGCGTCGCCGATGAGCGTGTCGTTGCCTTGGCTGCCGGACAGGTTCTCGATCGAGATCAGGGTTTCCAGCTGCGCCGGGCCGCCGCTGCCGGTGCCGGTGGCGAGGTCGACCGTGACCCCATCCGTGCGCGTGTAGTAGCTGGCGGTGTCGATGCCGGCGCCGCCGTCGAGTTGATCGTAGACGCCGCCGCGGAGCACGTCGTTCCCGTCGCCGCCGCTCAGGCTGTTGCCGTAGAAATCGTTGCCGGTGAGCACATCGTTGAACCGGCTGCCTTGGATGTTCTCTATCCCGGTCAGGGTGTCGCCCTCGGCATCGCCGCCATGCGCGGTGCCGGCGCCGAGATCGATCGTCACCCCGGCGCTGCTGTTGCTGTAGCTGACGGTGTCGCCGCGGCTGTCTCCGCCATCCAGAACGTCGGCGCCGGCGCCGCCATCGAGGAAGTCGTCGCCATCGCCGCCTGCGAGGGTGTCATTGCCGTCGCCGCCATAGAGGGCGTCGTTGACGAAGCCGCCGGTCAGGATGTTGGCGCCGGCATCGCCATACAGCGTATTGCCACCGCCACCGCCCATGATGTTCTCGATGCTGACCAATACATCGCCTTCGGCATCGCCGCCGTAGCGGGCCCCGGTCGACAGGTCGATGAACATGTAGAACTGGTTGGCGTGATAATCGACGGTGTCGTTGCCGTCGCCGCCATCGACCTGGTCCACGCCGGCGCCGGGTTCCAGCAGGTCGTCACCGTTTCCTCCCAGCAACGTGTCATTGCCGTCAGCGCCGATGAGCTGGTCGTTGCCGCCATAGCCGGCGAGCAGGTTGTCGGCGGGCGAGCCGATCAGGACGTCGTCGTAGCCGTTCGTGCCCAGGACGTTCTCGATATTGATGAGCACATCGCGGTCGGCGTCACCCCAGAGGCCATCGCCGACGCCGTCGGTGTTGCTCATGTTGACATACACGCCGGCATTGCCGGTGTAGTTCACGGTATCGATGCCGGCACCGCCATCGAGGTGGTCGCCCCCGGCGCCGCCCTCGAGATAGTCGTCCCCGGCGCCACCGATGAGCGTGTCGTTGCCGGCCCCGCCATACATGGTGTCGGCCGCGTCACCGCCGACAAAGTTGTCCGGGCCGTCGCCGCCAAAAAATACGGTCATCGCGGATCCCTGCTTGAAATCATGGTGGTCGGAGGGCACAAGCCGCCCGGCGAGAGTGCGACGTCGCCGTCGACCGTGGCGACGCTCTCGTTCAGCTCGCCGGCATGATCGGCAGATGAGTCCCAGCGGTGGCCCGATCCGGCCGGACGTCGCCGCATCCCCTGCGTTTTCGTCCCGGCCCCAATCTCCCGGAACCGGGGTGGGGCCTCAATCCCCTAATATTCGGGTACTGGCCGCGCATGGGCGGCATTCCGGAAAGGAAGCCGGCCTGCATCCTCGCGGCCGATGCACTGTCCGGCTCGAACGAACTGGGCCCCGATTTCCTCCTCGCGCCGCCCGCATCGTCTCGCGACCACTGCCGCCTGGACTGGAACAGAAGAATTTGGGTGACATGGGCGATCGGAGGGTGAATGGGGCATGCCTAGCCCCTTGCGGCGGCTCGAAGTGGAGCCACCCTAAAGCTGGGCTTCGATCGCTGCCTTGTCGATGACGGACCACACCCGCACGATCTTCCGGTCGCGGAATTCGTAGAAGACGTTCTCGGTGAAGGACACCCGCCTGCCGTTCACCGGCAGGCCGAGGAACGTGCCCTGCGGCGTGCAGTCGAAGGCCAGCCGGCTGGCGACATGGGGCGGGTCGGCCACCAGCAGCTGGATGGTGAAACGCAGGTCCGGAATCTCGAGGAAATCCCGCTCCAGCATCGCGCGATAGCCCGACAGGCCGAACGGCCGGCCATTGTGCTGCGCGTCGTCATGCACGAACCGGCCCAGCCCCGGCCAGTCCTGCCGGTTCAGGCAGGCGATGTAGCCGCGATAGAGGGCGGCGAGGTTGGTATCGGTCACGGCATTGGCCCCTGTGCTTCACCAAGATCCTGCGGCACGGCGGGACGGATCCCACGATCACGATGATACCGCAGGCGCCGGAACGGTTCCCTGTCGCCGGAGTTGGGCGCGGGCCGCGGCGGTGGCAAACACAATGTTCATTGCCCTGCCTGTTCTGCGTGTTCATGATATGTTCTATGAACAACCCGCAATCCGATCCCGACGAAACAAAGCCTGGCGAGGCCCGGCCGAGCGATCCCGACCTGAAGTGGACGGGGTGGGCGCTGAACATGCTGCGCGAGACGGTCGAGATCGACATGCGCGCCAAACGGCTGGCCGTGCAGCAGCAGGCCACGCCGTCGGAGTCGGACAAGCTGGAT
>NZ_JBYRFX010000874.1:0-3847 GCF_057815775.1 Inquilinus sp. | reverse complement strand
CGGGCCGAGATCGCAGCGATCCTGCCCGCATCCCTGGCCCAAGGAGGGGCCGAGCGATGACCGAGACCAAAGCCGTCGCCAATTCCCGCGGCCATGCGATCAAAGACATCTTCGGCCGGACCAAGGCGGTGATCGGCGTCGTCCACCTGCTGGCCCTGCCCGGCGCGCCGCAATACCGGGGCGGCGGGGTCGATGCGATCTACGACCGGGCGATGGCCGATGCCGAGGGCTATCTCGCCGGCGGCTGCGACGGGGTGATCGTCGAGAACCATGGCGACATCCCCTTCGCCAAGCCCGACGACATCGGGCCGGAGACGGCGTCGCACATGGCGGTGATCTCCGACCGCATCCGGCAGCGCTTCGGCAAGCCGCTGGGCATCAACGTGCTGGCCAATGCCGCGATCCCGGCCTTCGCCATCGCCTGCGCCGCCAAGGCGGATTTCGTGCGGGTGAACCAATGGGCCAACGCCTATGTCGCCAATGAAGGCTTCGTCGAGGGCGAGGCGGCGCGGGCGCTGCGCTATCGCAACCGGCTGCGGGCCGAGGGCATCCGCGTCTTCGCCGACGCCCATGTCAAGCACGGCGCCCATGCCATCACCGGCGACCGCCCGGTGGAGGAGCTGGTGCGCGATGTCGAGTTCTTCGATGCCGATGCGGTGATCGCCACCGGCCAGCGCACCGGCCATGCCGCCGATCTCGGCTACATCGCCACCATCGCCGGAGCAACCACCCTGCCCTCGCTGGTCGGCAGCGGCGTCACCCCCGACAACGTCAACGCCATCCTCGGCATCGTCGATGCGGTGATCGTCGCCAGCACGCTGAAGCAGGACGGCGTCTGGTGGAACCCTGTCGACCCCGAGCGCGTGCTGCGCTTCATCGCCGGCATCGACCGGTAGGTCTGGTCCGGCTCAGACGTCGACGACGATGCGGCCCCGCACCCCGCCCTGCAGGATCTGCCGGGCGAGGTCCGGCAGCTCCGCCAGCCGGGCGCGGCGGGTCATGGTAGCCAGTTTGTCCAGCGGCCCCTCCCGGGCGATGCGCCGCCAGGCCTCCTCCCGCTCGGCCGGCGGCGACATCACGGAATCGATGCCGAGCAGGTTGATGCCGCGCAGCAGGAAGGGCAGCACCGTCGCCTTCAGCTCGATGCCGCCGGCATTGCCGATGGCGGCGACGGAGGCGCGCTGGCGCAGCTGGGTCAGCAGCGTCGCCAGGGTGGTTCCGCCGACGGCGTCGATCGCGCCGGCCCAGCGTTCGCTGTCCAGCGGCCTGGCCGCCGGGTTGGCCAGGGTCGCCCGGTCGATGATCGACGCGGCACCGAGACCCATGAGGTAGTCCTGCTCTTCCGGCCGCCCGGTCGACGCCACCGCCCGGTGGCCGAGGCGGTGCAGGATGGCCAGCGCCACGCTGCCGACCCCGCCGGCGGCGCCGGTGACCAGCACCTCGCCGTCGCCGGGCCGCAGGCCATGCCGTTCCAGCGCCATCACGGCCAGCATCGCGGTGAAGCCTGCGGTGCCGACCATCATCGCCTGGTCCGTGGTCATGCCGTCCGGCAGCGCCACCAGCCAGTCGGCCTTGACCCGCGCCTTCTGGGCATAGCCGCCCCACTGCAGCTCGCCGACCCGCCAGCCGGTCAGGATCACCTTGTCGCCCGGCCGGAATTTCGGCGAGTCCGAGCGCTCGACCGTGCCGGCAAAATCCACACCGGGCACATGCGGATAGCGCCGCACGAGGCGGCCGAGCCCCTGCAGCACCATGCCGTCCTTGTAGTTCAGGGTCGAATGCTCGACGGCGACGGTGACGTCGCCCTCGGGCAAGGCAGTTTCGGACACCGTCTCGACGCGGGAGTCGAGCTTGCCGTCGCCGACCTCGCGCAGCACCAGCGCCTCGAATTCGGACATGCCCGCCTCCTCCACCCCCATCATCCCGCGCCGAGCATCCCCCTGCTTCAGCCGGCTTTCAACCGATCGAGCAGGACCTTCGCCGTCGGGCCCGAGGATCCCGGATTCTGGCCGGTGATCAGCTTCCCATCGACGACGCTGTGGACGCCCCAGTTCTTCACCTTCGAGAAGGTGGCGCCGAGCTTCAGCAGCTCGTCCTCGACCAGGAAGGGCACCACCTTGTCAGGCCGACCTCTTCTTCCTCGCCATTGGTGAAGCCGGTGACGGTCTTGCCCTCGACGAGCGGCTTGCCGTCGGGAGCCTTGACGTGGCGCAGGACGCCCGGCGCGTGGCAGACCAGGGCCACGGTCTTGCCGGCGGCCAGGAAGGATTCGATCAGCCTGATCGAATTCCGGTCCTCGGCGAGGTCCCACATCGGGCCGTGGCCGCCGGGGTAGAACACCGTGTCGAAATCCTCCTGCCGGACGCTGTCGAGGCGCACGGTCTGGGCGAGCTGCGCCTTGGCGGCATCATCGGCGTTGAATCGGTGGGTGAGCTCCGTCTGGAAAGCCGGCTCGTCGCTCTTCGGGTCCAGCGGCGGCTGGCCGCCCTTGGGCGAGGCGAGCACCAGCTCGGCGCCGGCCTCCTTGAACACGTAATACGGCGCGGCCAGCTCCTCCAGCCAGAAGCCCGTCTTCCGGCCGGTGTTGCCGAGCTGGTCGTGCGAGGTGAGCACCATCAGGATCTTCACGATATCGCTCCTGTGCCTTGATGATCGGGATGAGATCGGTCGGGACGGGGACGACGCAGCGGTTCCGCGGCTATGAGGAGCCCGATCGATCGAGCCACGCGCCGAGCTGGCCGACATAGTGGCCGAGACGGGCTTCGGCGTCGCCCGGCTTGTGGAAGCCCTGCTCCATCAAGGCTTTGATCCTTTCCTGCGCTGCGGGCCGCTGGAGGGCGCCGAGGAACGCGTCCCATTCCGGCACGATCTCCGCATCGGATGGCAGGCTGGCGACGTCGACCAGGCGCTTGGTGTCGGCGATCGCCTGCTTGTCGAAGGACGCGATGCGCCGGGCGAGCGCATCGACGAAACCGTCGAGTTCGGCATCGGGCAGCGCGCGGTTCACATAGCCGTAGCGTTCCGCCAGATCGCCGCCGATATCGTCGGCGCGCAACAGCACCTCCAGCGCCCGGCCGCGGCCGATCAGGCGCGGCAGCCGCGCCATCGGGCCCCCGCCGGGGACCAGGCCAGCGCCGACCTCCCATTGCGACAGGATGGCCTTTTCGCGGCTGGCGAAGCGCATGTCGCTGGCCAGGGCCCGCTCGCTGCCGACACCCGTGGCCCGCCCGCGAATGGATGCGATCGATGCCACCGGGGCCCGGCTCAGCCGCGCCAGCATGTCGGGCAGGGCTTGCAGTCCGGTCTTCCCGGGGGGAATGGAGGTCGACTCCTCCAGCCTTGCCAGGAAGTCATAGTGCGTGAGGAAGAACCCTTCGACCGCACTGTCAAAGACCACCACCTTCACGTCCCGATCGGTCTCGAGCGCCGTGATGATCTCGTCCAGCTGCGGGATGGCCTTGGGCCCGAAGATGTTCAGGGGCGGATGATCGAACGTCACGCGCCAATAGGCCGGCGAATGCCGTTCGAGACGGATCTGTCGGGGATCTGCCGGCTCGGTCATGTCTCGCATCCCTTTGTCGAGGATTGGGGTCTATGACGGCAGCGGCTCGCCCGCCTGCTCCCGGACGACATACTCGGCGTACCAGTCCGGCCAGTTCGCATCGTGCCGGCCGCCGTTCCGCTTCTCGTGTTCGCCATGCGCGGCCGCCGCGCGCCGCAACGCGGCGGCGAGATCGCCGACCGAG
Organism: Inquilinus sp.; assembly: GCF_057815775.1. Lineage (NCBI taxonomy): Bacteria > Pseudomonadati > Pseudomonadota > Alphaproteobacteria > Rhodospirillales > Rhodospirillaceae > Inquilinus > Inquilinus sp. Next base: position 101 of record NZ_JBYRFX010000874.1, on the reverse strand, counting down.
CTGAAGGCCGTCTCCCCATCGACGCGCCCGGGCAACCGCTGGGTGATCTCCTGGAACAGCCAGCCGTTGCCGTCCGGATCATTGAACGAGGCGAACGAACG
>NZ_JBYRFX010000873.1:0-2588 GCF_057815775.1 Inquilinus sp. | reverse complement strand
CCAGCGTGTCGCGCACCTTGGGTGAATAGCTGCGCGCGGTGCCCGCCACCACCACCTCCGGCGGGATGATGTTGGGTGACCCGGCTGATCCGCCGGAGATGTGGCCGACGCTGATGACGGCCGGTTCCACCGCCGGGATGTTGCGTCCCACGATCGCCTGCGCCGCCAGGATGAAATGCGCCATCACCACCGTCGGGTCGGTCGCCAGATGCGGGGCGGACCCGCCATGGCCACCGGTGCCACCGAAGGTGACGGTCCAGGTGTCGCTGGCCGCCAGCATCGGGCCGGGCCGGATGCCGAATTCGCCAACCGCCCGGCCCGGGTTGTTGTGCATCCCGTAGACGGCATCGGCCGGGAACCGGTCGAACAGCCCCTCCTCGACCATCAGCTGGCCGCCGCCCAGCCCTTCCTCGGCCGGCTGGAAGATGAAGTGCACCGTGCCGGCGAAGTCCCGGTTCTCCGAGAGATAGCGGGCCGCGCCCAGCAGCATGGCGGTGTGGCCGTCATGGCCGCAGGCATGCATCTTGCCGGGCACGGTCGAGGCATAGGGCAGGCCGGTCTTCTCCTCGATGAACAACGCGTCCATGTCGGCGCGCAGCGCCACCGCCCGCTGGCCGGGCCGGTTGCCCTTCAGCGTGCCGACCACGCCGGTTTTGGCGATGCCCTCATGCGTCTCGATGCCCCAGCCGCGCAGCGTCCTGGCCACCAGCGCCGCGGTCCGCACCTCCTCGAACCCGGTCTCGGGATGGGCATGGATATCGCGGCGGATGGCGATCAGCTCGGGCTCATAGGCCTTGATCGCCGACAGGATGGCGCTGGGGTCCCTGGGATCGGTCATCTCGGTCTCTCGCGTCGGTTTCGGGAAATCAGTTCAGCCGTTCCCGCGCCCCCGGCGGGCGCAGGCCCAGCAGGGCCAGGGTGGTGACCAGGTTGGGGGCGACCAGGTACCAGGTCAGGGCCATCGGATCGCCGGTGGCGTCGATCAGCCAGGTCACGATGAACTGGGCGGTGCCGCCGAACAGGGTGACGCCCAGGGCATAGGTGATGGCCAGGCCGGAGGAGCGGACGGCGCGCGGAAAGCATTCGGACAGGGCGACGATGCCGACCGCGCCGCTGATCGCCTGCAGCAGCGACAGGATCGCGACCATCGACAGCAGCGCCGCCGGGGTCTGCTGCCCGGTGATCACCAGGAAGGCCGGATAGACCGCCACGACCAGCAGGGCGCGCGGCAGGATCATCACCAGCCGCCGGCCGAACCGGTCCGACAGCCAGCCGCCCAGCAGGGCGCCGAGGCTGATGACCACGCCGCCGACGACGCTGGCCAGCATGCTGGTGTTGACCGGCATGTGCAGCGTGTGGATGGCGTAGGTGGTCATGTAGCTGCCGATGACGTGCTGGACACCGTGCCGCCCAGGATGGTCAGGACGCCGATCACGATCAGCGGGCCATGCCCCGACACCAGGGTCTGCAGCACCGCGCTGGCGGTGCGGTGGGCTGCGGCCGGGTGGGCGGTTTCGTCCATGTGCCGGCGGATATAGAGGCCGACCGGCCCGATCAGCAGGCCGAGCAGGAAGGGCACGCGCCAGCCCCAGCTCTCCATCGCCTCCGGCGACAGGGCCGCGGACAGGCCGAAGCCGATCAGGGCACCGGCCAGTGTCGCCAGCCCCTGGCTGGCATATTGCCAGCTGCCGTACCAGCCGCGGCGATGGGTCGGTGCCTGTTCGACCAGATAGGTGGTGGCGGCGCCCAGCTCGCCACCGGCGGAAAAGCCCTGCAGCAGCCGGGCCAGCACGATCAGCACCGGTGCCGCCACGCCGATCGTGGCATAGGGCGGCGTCAGCCCCAGCAGGGCGGTGCCCAGCGCCATCAGCCCGATGGTCAGGCTCAGCGCCGCCTTGCGCCCGGCTCGGTCGGCATAGGCGCCGATGACGATGCCGCCCAGCGGCCGCATGATGAAGCCGACGCCGAAGGTGGCGAGCGACAACAGCAGCTGGCCGGAGGCGGAGTCGACGGGGAAGAACTGCCGGCCGATCAGCACCGCGAACAGGCCGTAGACGGTGAAGTCGAAGAACTCCAGCCAGTTGCCCAGCACGGTGCCGACGATCGCCCGCGTCGACGGGGCCGCGCGCTGCGCCGTCACGGGCGGGTGCACATCCGGGGCCGCAGCCGAATGGGCCATGTCGCTCTCCAGCTTCCACTGTTTTGCGCGCGGCCTTCCACGGGCCGCTGCGCTGGATCGAGTTTGGGCCGTGTCGCGCCGGGGGCGAAAGTGAATTCATCCCTATCGGCGCAGGATTATGGGATCGGGTCGGGGCGGCCGGATCTTTGGCGCCGTTGCGTTCCGCGCCGCGCCGCGCCAGGATCGCGGCCTTCTCAGGGGAGGACTGGCCGCGTGATCCTGGATTTCGGCTCGATCAACATGGATCTGGTGATGGTGGTGGCGGCGTTGCCGCGGCCGGGTGAAACCGTGCTGTGCGACGGCTATGTCACCAAGCCGGGCGGCAAGGGCTCGAACCAGGCCGTGGCGGCGGCGCGGGCCGGCGCGCGGGTGGCCATGGCCGGCGCGGTCGGCGACGACGGCTTCGGCC
>NZ_JBYRFX010000872.1:0-3342 GCF_057815775.1 Inquilinus sp. | reverse complement strand
CCGCGCGTTGCCGGTCAAAATCGATGGTCGGAACGGCGAGGAAAACGAATGGCAGCCAAGCGCAGCGGCGCCCGGGGCAAACGGTCTCAGCCGATCGGTGAGCCACCCCTGCCCGGGCAGGAGCCGCGCAGTGAAGCGTCTCTCTCCCGGGACCGTATCGTGGCGACCGCGATCGAATTGCTGGACGCCCAAGGCCTTGATGGATTGACGATGCGCCGGCTGGCCGACCGGCTCGGCTCAGGCGTGATGAGCCTCTATTGGCACGTTGACAACAAAGAGGATGTCTTCGATCTGGCGCTCGACTCGGTGCTCGATTATCGCGGACCGCGGCCGACAGCGGAGCATCAGGATTGGCGCGGAGACGTCATTCATCTGCTCGAAGACTGGCGCGCCGGCATGCTGTGCCATCCCTGGTCGGCATCGCTGCTGCCGCGCCGGGCGCTCGGCCCGAACATGCTTCGTCGGCTGGAACTGCTGAGCAGGACCTTGTCCGGCGCCGGCGTCGCGGACGCGGATCTGAACGCTGCGATATGGTCGCTCTGGAACTATGTGATGGGCGCCACCATCACCCGGGCGAGTTTCGACCTCTCGGACGACGACATGGCCGCCGGGCAGCAGCGCCTGACCCATCTCAGCGAACGCTATCCCACAATCGAACGCTCCCGGCTGCTGCTGGACAATGATTGGGACGGCGCCTTCCGGAAAGGCCTCGGCTTTTTGCTCGACGGCCTCTCTCCAAGATCAGGCTGAACGATGGTTGACCGCCGGCTACCGAAAGCTGGCGATCTCCTCCAGGCTCTTCTTCACCTTGGCGTGCTGGGGCACGGTCGCGTGGTCGGCCGGCCGGCCAACGATGAGCAGGATGACGGGCTTCTCGGTCTTCGGCCGTTCCAGGATCTCGGTCAGGAAGCTCATCGGCGCCGGCGTGTGGGTCAACGTCGCCAGCCCGGCATGGTGCAGGGCCGCGATCAGGAAGCCGGTGGCGATGCCCACCGATTCCGGGACGTAGTAGTTCTTGCGGAGCCTCCCGTTCTCGATGCCGGAGCGCTGGGCGAAGATCACGATCAGCCAGGGCGCCGTCTCCAGGAAGGGCTTGTTGGCATCGGTGCCGATCGGCGCCAGGTCGGACAGCCACTCCTCCCCAGCGCGGCCCTCGTAGAACTGCCGCTCCTCCGCCTCCGCCGCGGCCCGGATCCGCGACTTGATCGCGGGGTCGCCGACCACCGCAAAATGCCAAGGCTGGTGGTTGGCGCCGCTCGGCGCCGTGCCCGCCGCGCGCAGGCAGGCCTCGATCACCGTGCGCGGCACCGGCGTGTCCGCGAACTCCCGCACCGTGTGGCGGCGGCGGATCTCGGCATAGAAATCCTCGGCGCGGTCGCGCATCTCCGCATCGGTGAAGGCCATGCGGTCGGGCAGGGGCACGGGAACATAGGACACGGCAGACACTCCGATTGATACGCAGACGATATAGACAGTCAATATTGTCTGTCAATCGACGCGGGCGATTTTTCCTGCTACGACCGCAATCACGGAAGCGAGCGGCAGGATTCGGCATGGCGGTGGTTGAGAGCGCGGGCTCCTCGGTGCTCGACGTGGTGGCGCAGCTGGTGGCGGCGGTGCGGAACGGACAGCTCGCCCCCGGCCAGCGCCTGGTCGAGACGGACTATGCCAGGCGGCTCGGCGTGGCCCGCACCACGATCCGGGAGGCGTTCCAGCGGCTCGAGGTCGAAGGACTGCTGTCGCAGGAGCGGAACCGCGGCTTCCAGATCCGCGTGCTCGACCGCCAGGCGCTGCAGGAGATCTATCAGGCGAAGGGGGCGCTCGACGCGCTGGCGGCCCGGCTGGCCGCCCCGCAGGTCGCCGCCGATCACCGCGGGCTGGATGAGATCCAGGCCGGGCTCGAGGCCGCGCGTGTCAGGTCGAACATGCGCGACTTCACCCGCCTGAACCAGGAGTTCCACGACCGGATACGGCTGATGTCGGGCAATGCCCTGATCGGCCGGATGCTGGCCACGCTGGAACGGTCGGCCTATCACTATCAGTTCCGCCTGCTGATCGACACCGAGCGGGTGTTCGCCACCCAGGACGACCATGTCCGGATCCATGCGGCGCTGGTCGCCGGCGACGGCGCGGCGGCAGGGCAGGCGGCGGCGGACCATGTCCACAACACCCTGGACCATCTGATGCAACTGCCCGACTCGTTCTTCGGCCCCGCCTGATCGCACAGGTTGCACAGGATGGCCCGCCGAGGTCAGTCTGGGCCGATCGCGCAACAGGCCCCGAGGAGAGTCGCGTGGACAGTGTCGTCGTCACCGGTGCGTCGACCGGCATCGGCCGGGCCGCGACCAAGGCCCTGCTGGCGAAAGGCTTCCGGGTGTTCGGCAGCGTGCGCCGTCCGGCCGATGCCGGCAGCCTGGTCGCGGAGTTCGGCGCGAATGTCGTGCCGCTGCTGTTCGACATCACCGATGCCGCCGCCGTGGCCGCGGCGGCGGGTGAGGTCGGCGCGGCGCTGGGGCAGGGGAGTCTTGCCGGGCTGGTGAACAATGCCGGCATCGCCGTGCCCGGGCCGCTGCTGCAGATCCCAATCGACGAGCTGAGGCGGCAGCTGGAGGTCAATCTGGTCAGCCAGCTGGCCGTGACCCAGGCCTTCGCGCCGCTGCTGGGCACCGATCCAGCCCGCACCGGGCGCAAGGGCCGCATCGTCATGGTGTCGTCGGTCGGCGGCCGCCGCGCCATGCCGTTCAACGGCCCTTATTCCGCGTCCAAATTCGCGCTCGAAGGCCTGTCGGAAAGCCTGCGGCGCGAGCTGATGCTGGTCGGCATCGACGTGGTCGTCGTCGCGCCCGGCACCATCGAGACGCCGATCTGGGACAAGGCCGAGACGGTCGACCTGGCGCCCTTCGCCGGCTCGCCCTACGAAGCACCGCTGGTGAAATTCCGCGAATTCGCGCTGGCCATGGGTCGGCAGGTGCTGCCGGCCGACCGGGTCGGCGATGTCATCACCCGGGCGCTGACGGCGGCGCGACCCAAGGCGCGCTATGTGATCGCGCCGAGCCCGGTCGAGATCCTGCTGCAGACGTTGTTGCCGAGCCGGATGATGGACCGCATGATCGCCCACCGGCTGGGGCTGCGGCCGGCCACCCCTTCGACGTAGTCGTGGGGCCTGGGGCTCAGCTGGTGAAGTGCCGCCCAAGGCCCAGGCCGGCGAGCCCGCGGCGATAGGCGATCGAACTCCGGTCGGCGGCGATATGCGCCTCCGCCATCAGGTCGAGCGGCAGGTCCTCGGGGTGCTGGTTCTCCACGATCGCCCGGTCCTCCTCGAAGATGCGGCGGTTGAACTCG
>NZ_JBYRFX010000871.1:0-6465 GCF_057815775.1 Inquilinus sp. | reverse complement strand
GGTGGATTGGAACGACACTCCGGCAAATTGCGCCAGCCGGCGCCGCCTGTCGAGCAGTGGAACGGGGGCAGGCGCCGGATCGTGCCCTGCCCTCTCCGATGAAGGGCTCCATCATGCGTGCCTCTCCCGCTTGCGGGAGAGGTCGGAGACGCGAAGCGGCTCCGGGTGAGGGTTCTTCGTCGAGGCCAGGGCCCGCCCGCACCCGGTCTCGCTAAGCGAGCCCGACCTCTCCCGCCAGGCGGGAGAGGCAACGCGAAACGGAAACGCTTGTCCCTACCCCAGCCACGCGGCGCTGTACTTGGCGTACCCGCCATCATGCAGGCGCAGGTGCAGCCACTGGTCGACGAAGGCCTTGAACACCTCGTCGCCCTGCGGCAGCAGATAGGCCTTCTCGGCGAAGGTGAAGGGTTGGTCCGGATGCACGGCGCACAGGCCGGGGCGCAGCTTCTGCTGCAGCCGGGTCTCGCTGGCATCGGTGATCATCACATCGGCCCGGCCGGCCAGGATCTCGTCGAAGATCTTAGTGTTGTCGGGGAAGATGGTGAGCTTGGCCGACTTGATCGTGTCGCGGGCGAAGGCCTCGTTGGTGCCCCCCGGCGGCTCCACCACCGTGACGCCGGGCTGGTCGATCTGCGCCAGCGTCTGGAACTTGTCGGCATCCTCGCAGCGGGCGATCGGCGTCTTGCCATCGACGTCGATCGGCAGGCTGAAATAGGCCAGCTTCTGCCGCGGCAGGGTGACGCTGACGCCGCCGACGACCATGTCGCAGGCGCCGCCGGTGAAGTCGGCCATCATCGTCTTCCAGGTGGTCTTGACGAATTCGGCCTTCACCCCGATCGCCGCGGCCAGGTCGCGGGCCATGTCGATGTCGATGCCCTCATACTCGCCCTTCGCCGGGTCGAGATAGGTGAAGGGCTGGTAGTCGCCGGTGGTGCAGATCTTCAGCACCCCGGCCTTGGCCACGGCCTCGAGCCGGCCCGGCGGTTCCGCCCGGGCGGCGGCCAGGGGCAGGATGGCGAGCAGAGCGGCGGCGAGCAGGCGCATGATTCCTCCCGATTCTTGAATCCGGAGCGATCTTAGTCGGACGAATCGGGCGCCACCAACAGGGGTCGTCCGCGCGGCCAGTCGCCGCTACCATCACCTCATGAAGCTGATCGCCTACACCATCGGCGGGGCACCACCGCAGATCCGGCCGGCCCCGGCCACCCGCGACTGGATGTCGGCGACGCCCGAGGGCTTCGCCTATCGCTGCCTGCCGCTGAACATCGCCAACGCCCATGGCTGGGAGATCCTGTGCCCGGTCGGGTTCCGCGCCTGGTGGGATGGCGGCACGGCACCCGGGTCGGTGCGCGTCGAGGCCGAGGGGGGAGAAGGCCCGGCCCCGGCGCTGGGGCATTTCGGCTCCGGCATCCTGACGTTCCACGTGCCGCTGCTGCTGCGCACCGAGCCGGGGGCCAATCTCTGGGTCTCTGGCCCGACCAACGCGGCGAAGGATGGCATCGCCGCCCTGACCGGCGTGGTCGAGACCGACTGGTCGCCCTACGGCTTCACCATGAACTGGCGCTTCACCCGGCCGAACCACCTGGTCGAGTTCGCGGCCGGCGAACCGTTCTGCCTGTTCTTCCCCCTGGCCCGCGACGCGGTCGAGGCGACGGAGCCGGAGTTCCGGCCGCTGTCCGACGAGCCGGACCTTGAGGCCCGCTACTGGGCCTTCCACCAGGGCCGCCGCGACTTCCTGGCCGACCTCGGCGTGCCCGGCACCGACGCCAATGAGGCGAAGTGGCAGAAGGGCTATTACCGCGGCCTGGACACCGACGGCACCCCGGCGGCACCGCAGCACCAGACCAAGCTGCGGGTGAAGCCGTTCTCGAAAGACTAGCACCCCATTTCGTCATTGCGAGGAGGCGAAGCCGACGAAGCAATCCATGGCGCCGGTACGGGCTGCCCGATGGATTGCTTCGCTGCGCTCGCAATGACGGAAGGGGGTAAACTTCGTAAGTTGGATTCGCGCGCGAACCCAACACTGGCTCGGGCTGCCGGATGTTGGGTTCGCAAGGGCGAACCCAACCTACGCACGGGCTCGTTTTTCCGCCGCCATCGCCCCCACCTCGTCCCCCGCCAGCCGCAAGGCCCTGGCGGTGAGGTGCCAGTTGAACGGGCTGCCGGGCTTGGCGTCGGTGCGTTCGGCCGCCAGGGTCCGCGCCAACCCCGCCTGGCCGCCGCTCAGCGCCGCTTCGACCAAAGTGAGGTTCAGCACGTCGCGCTGGGCGTGGCTGCCGCCGAAGCGATGCGCCACCGCCCGCACCGGGGCCAGCAGATCCACCACCGTGCCGTAATCACCGGCACCGAAGGCCCGTAGGGCGCGGCAGACCGGCAGGCCGACCTCGGCCGTCATCGTGGCATTGGTGCCACCCGCCACCGCCCGCCGGGCCTGGGCCGCCAGCAGCCGGTCGGCATCGGCGTCGCGGCTGGTGGCGACGAAGGCCATCATCGCGTGCATGTCGTTGAAGGCGTAGTAGCCGTCCTCCGCCATCGGCGCCCAGCTGTCGGCGAGCTCCGCCCAGCGGCCCCCGACATCGACGCCGCGCAGATGGAGCCGCCACAGCAGCGCCGTGGCGTCCAGCGTCTCCAGCGCCACCGGCGACGGCTGCGGCCGGATCGCCTCGTCATACAGGCGCAGCACGGTGTCGATCTCGCCGAGGTCGAGATGGTACAGGCCCAGATGCCACCAGTTGTGGAAGGCGAACATGTTGTCCGGCGCCCAGTCGCCGCTGCGGCCGGACAGCCAGGCGACGCCCTCTGGCAGCCGGCCTTCCATCTCCATCACATGGGCGACGGCGTGGATCGCCCAGGGGTCGCGCGGCTGCAACGCCACGGCGCGGCGGCCGGTCGCCTCGGCGGCACGGTAGTCGCCGGTTTCCTCCAGCCCGAAGGCGTGCATGCCGAGGACATAGCCATAGCCCGGCACGCTCTCGTCCCAGGCCGGCAGCGCCCGGGCGATGCGGTCGCGCAGCAGCGTGGTGTGGCCGAGGTAGAAGTCGCCGATATGGGCGGCCTGCAGCGCCAGCCCGTCGCGCGGATGCGTTTCGACCACGCGGCCCCAGGCGTCGACCGCGCCGGCGAAATCGCCGTCAAGCCAGGCCCGCAGCGCCGCGATGTGGCCGCGTTCGCGCTCATTGGCACCGGCCCCCAGCGCCTCCGCGGCCTCGACGCTCTGGCGCAGCGGCGCCTCGGCCGCCTTCTCCGTCGCCAGCGCCATCAGCGTGCCGCGCAGGCAATGGCCCATGACGAAGCCCGGATCCTCCGCCAGCGCCTTGTCGATCTCGGCCACGGGGTCTCTGATATAGCTGTGCAGCAGGTCGGCCGCGACCTCGTAGCGGTCGAGCGCCGCGCGGCTGCGGGTCGAGACCGGAACGTCGCGGCTGTCACGCAGGCCCATGCCCCATCCTCCTCAAGCGCCGGACCAGGATAGCGAAATTCCGAGAGGCCAGGGCCCGAAAACAGCGAAGCCCCCGTCGGGTGAGCGGGGGCCTCGGTGCTTGTCCTTGCGGCTGTAGACCTTCTCGGATTTGACGATCCGGTGGCCGAGCCGGCGGGCGATCAGCGCGTGCGGGTCACGTCGCTTCGGCCCTGCCTTGGGCGGCATGGGCGTCTTCATATGCTTATCCTTTCGAGACTGGGGGCCTTTCGAGTTTGGGCGGCCCGTCATATGGCCCCGGTGGGGTCCGATGCAAGCATCGCGAGGACCGCGGAATCGCCCGAAGGTTGAATCATCTGGTGACGGCACCGACATTCATGCGATCAGCGATGTCCATCGACCCTTCGCCGTGCCGCCGCCGTGCGATGCGACGGGAGGTTCTTTCGCATGTTCGAGGCAGTAAGATCACCGGCACCATGGAGACTCCCAAGCCGCCCGCCGGCTGGTCGAAGCGCTTCCGCCGCCTGAGAACGCAGGTGCGGGACCAGGTCGCGACCGTGCTCCAGGCCGTGCCGATCTTCGCGCTGTACGGGCTGATGCGGGCGCTGCCGATTGGCGGGGCCTCGGCCTTGGGCGGCTGGGTTGGCCGGACCTTCGGGCCGCGCATCGGCGCCTCACGCCGGGCCGACGCCAATCTCAGCCTGGTGATGCCCGAACTGTCCGCCACCGACCGCCAGCGCATCATCCGCGGCATGTGGGACAATCTCGGCCGGGTGATCGCGGAGTTCCCGCATCTCGGCCAGCTGCGCCGCGATGAGGCGAAACGGCCGAAGCGGGTGCAGGTCGAGGGCATCGAGCATTTCCTGGCCGCGCGCGGCGACGGCAAGCCGGTGGTGATGGCGATCGGCCATTTCGGCAATTGGGAGGTCGGCGCCGCCGTTGCCGCCAACCACGGCGTGCCCTTCACCGCCATCGCCAAGCCGCCGAAGAACCCGCTGGTCGGCTGGCTGCTGCACCGCATCCGCAGTTCGGTCGGCACCATCATGCTGGAAAAGCGGATGGAGGGGGCGGACGCCAAGAAGGCGCTGTCGATCCTGCGCGCCGGCGGCGTGCTGGGGATGATGGTCGACCAGCGCTACAATGGCGGGCTGAAGGTGCCGTTCATGGGCCATGACGCCATGACCTCGCCCGGCGCCGTGGCCATGGCCTATCACCTCGGCTGCGCCGTCATCCCGGTGCGGATCGAACGCACCGCCGGCGCCAACTACCGCGCAGTGTTCGAGCCGCCGCTGGCAATCGAGCGCACCGGCGACCGCAAGGCCGACGTCGAGGCGGCGACCATCGCCATGAACCAGGCGATCGAGCGCTGGGTCCGCGGCCGCCCCGAGCAGTGGCTGTGGCTGCACAAGCGCTGGATGATGCCGCGCCCCCGCAAGCTGCGGCAGCGCGTGCTGGCCTACAAGGCGAGTTTGGCCGCGGGTGGTGACGAAGGCTAGAGCAGACCGTTGCCTCTCCCGCTTGCGGGAGAGGTCGGAGACGCGAAGCGGCTCCGGGTGAGGGTTCTTCGTCGAGGCCAGGGCAAGGCCCTCACCCGGTCTCGCGATGCGAGCCCGACCTCTCCCGCCAGGCGGGAGAGGCAGCGCAGAAGACGCTTGGCATCCCACAAGCGAGCAGGTTCTAGAGGGCGGAGCCGGCGTCCAGCAGAACGTTGGCGCGATATTCGACGCCGAGCGCGACATAGCCGTCGCACAGCTTGCGGTGCTGCGCCGCTTCTTCCTCGGTCAGGGTTCGCACGAAGCGGGCCGGGCTGCCGGCCCAGAGCTGGCCGGCGGGCACACGCTTGCCGGGGGTCAGCAGCGCCCCGGCCGCGACCATGGCGCCGCTTTCGACCACCGCCCGGTCCATGACGCAGGCCTTCATGCCGACGAAGCTGCGGTCGGCCAGGGTGCAGGCGTGGATCAGCGCCATATGGCCGATGGTGACGTCGTCGCCGATATGGGTCGGGCCATCCGCCGTGGCGACATGCACCACCGTGCCGTCCTGGATGTTGGTGCGGGCACCGATGCGGATCGGGCTGACATCGCCGCGGATGACGCAGCCGAACCAGACGCTGGTGCCCGGCCCGATCTCGACATCGCCGATCACCACCGCGCCCGGCGCGATGAAGGCATCGGCCGCGATGCGCGGCAGCCTGTCGCGATAGGGCAGGATGATCGCGCCGGAGGACATGCCGCGGCTCAGGCCGCCTGCGACTGCGCCGGCAGCAGCCCGGCGGTCGGGTCCAGCCCCAGCGCCAGGTTGAGGTTCTGCACCGCCGCCCCCGACGCGCCCTTGCCGAGATTGTCGAGCTGGGCGACCAGCAGCGCCTGCTGCTCCGCCGCGTTCTCGAACACGAACAGGCGCAGAGTGTTGGTGCCGTTCAGCGCCTCGGGCTCCAGCTCGGCTGCCGCCGCGGCCTCGGCCAGCGGTGCCACGGTGACGAAGGGCTGGCCCTGGTAATGCTCCACCAGCGCCGCATGCAGATCGGCGGCCGAGGGCCGCTTCGGCAGCGACCACAGCGGCAGCGGCACCGACACCAGCATGCCCTGGGCGTAGCGCCCGACCGACGGCACGAAGATCGGCGCGTGGTCCAGGCCGGCCCAGCGCTTCAGCTCCGGCACATGCTTGTGGGCCAGCTTCAGGCCGTAGAGGAAGAACGGCACCTTCGCCGTATCAGGCGCATCGGCCGCCTCATAGCGGGCGATCAGGCTCTTGCCGCCGCCGGTGTAGCCGCTGACCGCGTTGATGGTGACGGGATAGGACGCCGGCAGCAGGCCGCGGTCGATCAGCGGCCGCAGCAGGGCGATGCCGCCGGTCGGGTAGCAGCCGGGGTTGGAGATGCGCTTCGACCCGGCGATCGCCTCGGCCTGGCCGGGCGCCAGTTCGGGGAAGCCATAGGTCCAGCCCTCCGCGGTGCGATAGGCGGTCGAGGCGTCGATCACCCGCACATCGGGGTTCTCGACCATCGCCACCGCCTCGCGCGCCGCATCGTCGGGCAGGCACAGGAT
>NZ_JBYRFX010000870.1:0-6690 GCF_057815775.1 Inquilinus sp. | reverse complement strand
GCAACACGAGTCGAGATCGGGGCTGGAGGTTTCATGGCTGACAATTGCGCGCAGGCGATCATCGATGCCTTCACCCGCAGCGGCGTCGACACCGCCTTCGGCATCCCCGGCGTGCACACGCTCGAGCTCTATCGCGCCCTCGGCCGCAACGGCGTGCGCCATGTCGCCGTAAGGCATGAGCAGGGGGCGGCCTTCATGGCCGACGGCTATGCCCGCGCCAGCGGCAAGGCGGCTTTGTGCGTGCTGATCACCGGCCCCGGGCTGCTGAACGCCGCCACCGGCATCGGCCAGGCCTATTCCGACAGCGTGCCGATGGTGGTGCTGTCCACCGTCAACGCCCGCGTGGATCTCGGCCTCGGCCGCGGCGAGTTGCATGAGATGCGCAATCAGCGCCAGGCGATGGAAGGGCTGGTCGCCTCCGCCCTCACCGTCATCGATCCGGCCCAGGCCCGCGCCGTGGCCGATCTCAGCCTCGCCCGCATGACCCTGGGCCGGCCGCGCCCGGTCTATATCGAATTGCCGCTCGACGTGGCGACGGGCGAGGTCGCCGACGATCCCGGCGCGCTGCCGCCGCTGCCGCTGCCGGCCCCCAACCCGGCGGCTGGCGGCCAGCCTGGGCGCCGTGGTCGCCTGCTCGATCGCCGGCAAGGGCATCGTGCCGGATGACGGGCCGCATTCGATCGGCTCGCGCATCGGCACCGACGAAGGCCAGAAGCTGATCGCCGGGGCCGATGTCGTGCTCGCCGTCGGCACCGAGCTGTCGCTGAACGACCGCTGGGCGCCGCTGCGCTTCAACGGCGCGCTGATCCGCGTCGACATCGACCCCGACGTGCTGGTGCGCGACCACCGGCCGACTGTGGCGCTGTTGTGCGATGCGGCGCAGGCCCTGGAAGGGCTGGCGGCGGCGCTGGCCGACCGTGGCGGCCGGCCGCCCTGGGCCGGCGATTTGGCGCCGCTGCGCCGCGCCGCCGACCAGGCGGAATTCGGCGACAAGCCGGGCCATCTCGCCTTGCTGGAACGGCTGCGCGACGCGCTGCCGGACGATGCCGTGGTGGTCAGCGACATGACCCAGATCGCCTACACCGGCAATGTCTGCTTCCCATCGCGCCAGCCGCGCGGCTGGCTGCACCCGGTCGGCTTCGGCACGCTGGGCTACGGCCTGCCCGCCGCGATCGGGGCCAAGCTGGCCCGGCCCGATGCCCAGGTGGTGGCGCTGGCCGGCGATTACGGCTTCGGCTTCACCTGCCAGGAGCTGGGGACGGCCGCCGATCTCCGCCTCGGGCTGCCGGTCGTGGTCTGGAACAACCGCGGCCTGGGCCAGATCGCCTATGGCATGGACAAGGCCGGCATCGCCCGGCTGGGCGTCGACATCGAGCCGCCGGCCTTCGACGCCATGGCCGCCACCTATGGCTGTGGCTATGCCGCGGTGGAGGATCCGCGCCACCTGCCGCAGCGCCTGGCCGCCGCCTTCGACGACACGCGGCCGACCTTGATCGAAGTCAAAGCTGCCTGAGGATCGCCGATGCGCGCCTTCTTCCATCCCGACCAGCGCCTGCACCGGCCGCAGCAGTTCATGCGGGCCGGCCGGCTGGCCGCGCCGCAGGATGTGCCGGCGCGGGTCGACCCGCTGCTCGCCGCCCTGGCCGCCCGGGGCATCGCGGCCGAGGCGCCGACCGATCGCGGCCGCGACCCGGCCCTGGCGGTGCACACGGCCGACTTCCTCGACTTCCTGGCCGATGCCCATCGCCGTTGGGCCGAACTGCCCAATGACGGGCCGGAGGTGCTGCCGAACCTGTCGCCGTACTGGAACGGCGTGCCGGGCACGGTGCGGCCGCCCTGCCGGTCGCCGTCGATCGTCGCACAGGCCGGCCACTACCTCGGCGACCTCGCCGTGCCGCTGGGCGAGGGCAGCTGGCCGGCGATCCTGGCGTCATCCTGGACCGCAGCCGGCGCGGCGCAGGCGGTGCTGGACGGCGACCGTGCCGCCTATGCGCTGTGCCGGCCGTCCGGCCACCACGCCCGTGCCGACCGGGCCAGCGGCTTCTGCTACCTCAACAACGCCGCCATCGCCGCCCAGGCCCTGCGCGGACGCTTCGCCAGGGTCGCGGTGCTGGATGTCGACGCCCATCACGGCGACGGCACGCAGGAGATCTTCTACGGCCGGGGCGACGTGCTGACCGTGTCGCTGCACGCCGACCCGACCGTCTACTACCCGTTCTACACCGGCTATGCCGATGAGCGCGGCGTCGGGGCCGGGGCGGGCGCCAACCTGAACCTGCCGCTGGCACCCGGCACCGCCGATGACGGCTTCCATGCCGCGATCGAACAGGGCCTGGCGGCGGTGCGGGGCTTCGGCGCCGAGGCGCTGGTGGTCTCGCTCGGCTTCGACAGCCATGCCGCCGACCCGATCGGCCTGCTGAAGGTGTCGACCGACGGCTTCGCCGGCGCCGGGGCGCGCATCGCCGCGGCCGGCCTGCCGACCGTGGTGGTGCAGGAGGGCGGCTATGAGGTCGGCGTGATCGGTGACTGCCTCGGCCGCTTCCTCGACGGCTTCGGCAGGGTCTAGGCCATGTCGTCCAGGGTGGACCACTTTCTCGAAACGCTCATGCCCTGGGCCGAGGCGGAGGACGGTATCCGCTTCGCCATGATCGTCGGCTCGCAGGCGCGGCGCGCCGATCCCGCCGATGATTACTCCGACATCGATCTGGTGCTGTCCTGCACCGATCCCCGGCCCTATCTCGACGGGTCGGACTGGCTGGCGCCGCTCGGCGCCCCGCTGCTGTCCTTCACCGAGCCCACCGCGGTCGGCGGCGAGTTCGAGCGGCGGGTGCTGTTCGACAGCGGGCTGGACGTCGATTTCGTGCTGCTGCCGCACGCCACCCTGGCGGGCTGGGCCACGGACGGCATGCCGCCCGAATTCGGCACCGTCGCCGCTCGCGGCCTGCGCATCCTGGTCGACAAGGATGGCATCGGGGCCGGGCTGGTGGAGCGGCTGCCGCCGCCATCGCCGCCCGACCCGATCTGGACCGCGGCGCAGTTCGCCGGCAAGACCCAGGATTTTCTCTACCATTGTCTGTGGGCGGCCCGGAAAGCTGCCCGCGGCGAGTTGTTCGTCGCGTTGCAATGTCTCAACGGCCTGCTGCGGCCGCATCTGTTCGACCTGGTCCGCATGCATCTGCGGCTGACCCGCGGCGCGGCGGCGACGGACTGGTACGGCGCCCGCATGATCGAGCGCTGGGCCGATCCCGCCACCGTCGCCGCCCTGGCCCGGACCTGTGCCAGGCATGACCGGGCCAGTGTCCTGTCGGCGCTCGACGCGGCGATCGATCTTCACGCTTCGCTGGGCTCGGTGGTCTGCGACCAACTGGCGGTCCCCTATCCAGCCGCGGCCGCGGCGCGGATCCGGCAGATGGTCGCACAGGTCTGATTTCGGTCGGAACCGCCCGCCGCCGAGTGCCATTGCCTTGGGAAGCGGCCCGTTCCGCGGCCGCCCCTTTCCAAGGGAGATTGGCATGACCGAACGTCTCGATGGACGCAGGATCGCCGTCATCGTCGCCAACGGCTTCGAGCAGGTGGAGCTGACCGAGCCGGTCAAGGCCCTCCGGCAGGCCGGCGCCGATGTGCAGATCGTCAGCCCCGAATCGACGCGCGTCACCGGCCACAAGCATCTCGACCCGGCCGACAGTTTCGCGGTCGACCTGTCGCTCGACCAGGCCACGCCGGAAGGCTTCGACGGGCTGCTGATCCCGGGCGGCGTGCACAGCCCGGACGCGCTGCGCACCAACCCGAAGGCCCTCGAATTCGTCCGCGCCTTCTTCGACTCAGGCAAGCCGGTGGCGGCGATCTGCCATGGCCCGCAGCTGCTGATCAGCGCCGGGGTGATCGAAGGCTGCGAGATGACCGGCTACAAGGCGATCCAGGTCGACCTGCGCAACGCCGGCGCCACGGTCTACGACCGCGAAGTGGTGGTCGATGAAGGCCTGGTGACCAGCCGGTCACCGGACGACCTGCCGGCCTTCAACGCCAAGATGATCGAGGAATTCGCCGAAGGCCGGCACCACGACCGGCTGGCCGGCTGATCGTCAGCGCTGGCGCTCGCGGCGGATCGCGGCGAGGCGGCGGGCGATGGCCGGGTCGGCCAGCGCCTCGTCCACTGGCCGGTCCAGGCGGCGGCGCCAGTTCGGATGTTCGTCGATGGTGCCGGGCAGGTTCGGCTGGTCCTCCAGTCCCAGCGCATCCTCCAGCGGGATCAGCGCCAGACGGGACGGGCTGCGGGCGACGAAGCGCAGCGCGGCGTCGACCACCGGGGCCGGTTCCGCGGGTGCAGGCTCATGGGGGCCGATCGCCTGCCACAGCTGGGCGCGGTCGACGTCGCGCTGCGTCCTTTCCGCCGTGCCGCCATCGGTATATTGGTCCAGCGCGGCGCGGGCGGCGATGTCGGTGCCGCGCCACCAGCCGGCGACCGGCGCCAGGTCATGGGTCGAGCTCATGGCCACGGCGGTCGGCGACCAGAGCCCGGACGGCTTGAAGCCGTCATCCTCGCGTTCGAACCACAGCACCCGCATGCCCGCCACGGCATGGTCGGCCAGCCGGTCGGCGAAGCCCCAGGGCAGGGTGCCGAGATCCTCGCCGATCACCACGGCGCGGTGGCGGTGCGATTCCAGCGCGACCAGCCGCAGCAGGTCCTCGGCCGGATAGGACAGGTAGGCGCCCTCGGTCGGGTCCATGCCATCCGGCACCAGCCACAGCCGGGCCAGCCCCATGACATGGTCGATCCGCACCCCACCGGCATGGCGCAGCGTCGCCCGCAGCGTGGCCAGGAACGGCGCGAAGCCGGTCTCGACCATTGCCCGCGGCGAGATGGCGGCCAGGGTCCAATTCTGCCCAGCGGCATTGAAGGCGTCGGGCGGCGACCCGATGCTGGCGCCGCCCAGCACATCCGATGGCCGGCTCCAGGCATGGCTGCCGGTGGCGTCCATGCCGACGGCCAGATCGGCGACCAGGCCGATGCGCATGCCGGCCGACCGGGCCTGGAATTGGGCGTCGGCGAAGGCGCGGTCGGCGACCCATTGCAGGAACACGTGGAACCGGATCTCGCCGGGATGTGCCGCCGCGAACTCCGCCACCGCGGCGCTGTCGGGGGTGCGCAGCTCGGCCGGCCAGCGCCGCCAGTCGCGATCCGCCGGATCGGCCGCCAGACGGGCGGCCTGCAGCGCCTCGAACCTGGCATGATCCTCCAGCAGGGCGCCGCCGGCCTGGCGGAAGCCCTGGAAATCGCCTGCCAGCGGCCCGGCCTCGCTGTCGAAGCCGTCATACAGGGCACGGAGCAGCGCCAGCTTGGCCCGTGCCGCGTCCGGCCAGTCGACCAGCGCCATGGCCTCGCAGCGCCGGCGGTCCACTTCCACCCCTGCGGCCCGGCTTGCGGTCGCGACGCGTCCGGCGCCGAACAGGCTGGCGGGGTCGGCCAGTAGCGGGTTGAGGAACAGGCGGCTGGAGGGCGAATAGGGGCCGAAGCGGTCCGGCTCGCCCGTGAACAGCGCATGGGTCGGGCTCAGCGCCAGGGTATCGGCGCCGCGCCGCCCGGCTGCCCGCGCCAGTCCGGCGACGCCGGTGCTGTCGCCGATGCCGCCATCCCCGGGCCGGCGCAGGCCATAGATCTGGGCGGCCAAGCCCCACATCCGGCCGCCGCGGGCGACATCGTCCAGGCTGAAGCAGCGCGGCGGCGCCACCGCCAGGGTGATTTCGCGATCGCGTAGTTGCAGCGTGTGATAGCCGGGCTCGAGGATCGGCCGCACCCAGCGCCGTCCGTCCTCGCCGACCGGGATGGTGATGTCGAACCGGGCGCCGGTTTCCAGCACCAGCACGGCGGCGCCCTCCGCCGCCGCGGCGGGCAGCGGAATCGCCTGGCCGACCACGCCGGTGACCAGGGGCGGCACGGCCGCGGCTCCGTCGGCGCCGATCAGCTCGGCCAGGCGGCGCAACGTCTCCGGCGCCACGCTGCGGGTCTGGCCCATGACGTCGGTCCATTCCGGCGCGATGCCGGCCCGGCGGGCCCGGTCGTTCAGGGCGTCGTCCACGAGATCCAAGGCGAGGTCCTTCCGGTCGGCCGCGCCGCACAGGCGGCGTGGCAGAGATCATAGGCGCCGTCGCGCCCATCTCCAGTGGTCTATCTCGGGGTGGCCACTCGCGTCCGTCCCGGCGATACTCCGGCTGCCCAGCCACGACCTCCCGACCGCCATGCCCCAGCACATCGGTATCGTCGCCTGTTCCGCCGAAGGCGCCGCCCTCTGCTACCGCACGATCTGCGCCGAAGGTGCGGCGCTGTTGGGCCCGCATGGCCACCCCGAGATCTCGATGCACACGCCGTCGCTCGCCGACTATGTGGCCTGCCTCGATCGCGGCGACTGGCAGGGCGTCGGCGATTTGATGCTGGCCTCGGCGGCCAAGCTGGCGGCCAGCGGCGCCGAGTTCCTGATCTGCCCCGACAACACCATCCACCAGGCCTTTCCCTACGTCGAAGCGCGGTCGCCGCGGCCCTGGCTGCACATTGCCGAAGTCGTCGCCGCCCAGGCGGCCGAGCGCGGCTTCCGCAAGATCGGCATCACCGGCACGCGCTGGCTGGTCGACAGCGAGGTCTATCCGGACAAGTTCGCCGCCCGGGGGCTGGCGTATCAGCGCCCGAGCCCGGCC
>NZ_JBYRFX010000869.1:0-2590 GCF_057815775.1 Inquilinus sp. | reverse complement strand
CGACAAGGGCACCTCGCGGCTGGGGCAGGGGCCCAGCGCCCATTCCTGCCTGGTCGAGATCGCCAAGCTCGAAGGTGAGGCCCCGCGCGTCACCGCCTTCGACCCGCCCGTCATCCTCGACCCGAAGGCCGAGGCGGCGGAGTAGGCGGTTCGCTCCCGTCCCGCCTGTCATTGCCGGGCTTGACCCGGCAATCCAGAAAATATCGACATCCCCTGGATGCCCGGGTCAAGCCCGGGCATGATATTTTTCTATTGTGAATTGTGATTTATCATAATCAACATAGATAAATGATAATTTGAAATTGTGCCGCACCATATCCGTGTTAATCTCCTCAGGACGCCACCGCCTTCCCTGGGAGAGATCCATGTCCGATCCGGCGCTTCGCCCCGAAACCCTCGCTTTGCATGCCGGCTGGCGGGCCGATCCGGCGACTGGCGCCGTGGCGGTGCCGATCTACCAGTCGACCTCCTTCCAGTTCCGCGACACCGACCACGCGCAGAAGCTGTTCGCGCTGGAGGAGCTGGGCAACATCTACAGCCGCATCGGCAACCCGACCAACGACGTGCTGGAACAGCGCATCGCGGCGCTGGAGGGCGGCGCCGCGGCGCTCGCCGTCGGCTCCGGCCAAGCGGCCTCGGCCTTCGCGGTGCAGAACCTGGCCCGGGTCGGCGACAACATCGTCAGCTCGACCGACCTCTATGGCGGCACCTGGAACCTGTTCGCCAACCGGCTGCGCGAACAGGGCATCGAGGTCCGCTTCGTCGACCCGGCCGACCCGGAGAATTTCCGCCGCGCGGTCGACGACCGCACCCGCGCCTTTTATGCCGAAAGCCTGCCCAACCCGAAGCTGACGGTGTTCCCGATCGCCGAGGTCGCCGCCATCGGCCGCGAGTACGGCATCCCGCTGATCGTCGACAACACCGCCGCACCCATCCTGCTGCGGCCGTTCGAGCATGGCGCCGCGGTGGTGGTGTATTCCACCACCAAGTATATCGGCGGCCACGGCACCTCGATCGGCGGGCTGATCGTCGATGGCGGCAATTTCGACTGGGCAGCGTATCCGGAGCGCCAGCCGGCGCTGAACACGCCGGACCCGAGCTATCACGGCGCGGTCTGGGTCGAGGCGACGAAGCCGCTCGGCCCGGTGGCCTACATTATCAAGGCGCGGACCACGTTGCTGCGCGACCTCGGTTCGGCGCTGTCGCCGTTCAACGCCTTCCAGATCCTGCAGGGGCTGGAGACGCTGCCGCTCAGGATCGAACGGCATTCCCAGAACGCCAACGCCGTCGCCGCCTTCCTGGCGCGGCAGCCGGAGGTGACGCGGGTGATCCATCCGTCGCTGCAGACGGGGGTGGCGCGTGAGCGGGCCGAGCGCTACCTCAAGGGCGGCTTCGGCGGCCTGGTCGGGTTCGAACTGGCCGGCGGGGCGGAGGCGGGGCGCCGCTTCATCGACGGGCTGCAACTGCTGTACCACGTCGCCAACATCGGCGACGCCCGCAGCCTGGCGATCCACCCGGCCTCGACCACCCATTCGCAGCTGACGGCGGAAGAGCAGGGAGCGACCGGCGTCTCGCCCGGCTATGTCAGGCTGTCGGTCGGCATCGAGCATATCGACGACATCCTGGTCGACCTCGAACGCGGCCTCAGTGCGGCCAGGGTGGCCAAGGCGGCATAGGGCCGCGCCGCAGGGGCTTGGCGGCCCGCTCTCCATTTGCGACCAATGGGGGCCGGGCCGGACTCGCCCGGTCCCCAGCGGAGGGCAGGGCATGTCACGAGACCGGGCGATCGCCGGCGCGGCGCGCTATTTCGACGAGGGCGGCTTCCGGGCCGTGCTCGACCGCCGCGTCGGCTTCCGCACCGAAAGCCAGGCCGCCGACCGGGCGCCGCTGGCCGCCTATCTCGAGCAGGAGATCGGGCCGGCCCTGGCCCGGCTGGGCTTCGCCCTGCACATCGTGGCCAACCCGGCCGCGCCCGACGCCCCGGCGCTGATCGCCCGGCGGCAGGAGGGCGAAGGCCTGCCCGGCGTGCTGTGCTACGGCCATGGCGACGTGGTGCTGGGTGGGGCGGAGCAGTGGCGCGCCGGCCTCGACCCCTGGCGCATCACGGTCGAGGGCGAGCGCTGGTACGGCCGCGGCACCGCCGACAACAAGGGCCAGCACTCCATCAACATCGCCGCGATCGAGCAGGTGATCGCGGCGCGCGGCGGCCGTCTCGGCTTCAACATGGCTTTCCTGGTCGAGACCAGCGAGGAGATCGGGTCGCCGTGGCTCGATGCGATCTGTGCTGCCCACCGTGACCTGCTGGCCGCGGATGTGCTGATCGCGTCGGACGGGCCGCGGCTCGATCGTACCAGGCCGATGATCGCGCTCGGCACCCGCGGCGTGATCAATTTCGACCTGACCCTGGTGCTGCGCGAGGGCCACCACCATTCCGGCAACTGGGGCGGCCTGCTGCCCAATCCCGGCACCATCATCGCCAACGCCATCGCCGCGCTGGTCGATGCCCGCGGCACCATCCTTGTGCCCGGGCTGCGGCCGCCGGCGATTCCGGACTAGGTGCGCCGCGCCCTGGCCGGCATCCCGATCGAAT
>NZ_JBYRFX010000868.1:0-20780 GCF_057815775.1 Inquilinus sp. | reverse complement strand
CTGAGCACGAGGTGGATGGTCAGCACATCGGATTTGGCGAACAGGTCGTCCTTGGACACTAGGCGCACGCCCTGTGCCGCCGCCTTTTCCGGGGTCAGGTTCTGGCTCCAGGCGATGGCGTCCATGCCGAAGGCCTTGCCGATGCGCGCCACTTCCGACCCGATGTTGCCGAGGCCGAGCAGCCCGAGGGTCTTGCCGCGCAGGCCGTCGCCGACCGTCTGCTGCCAGCCGCCGGCGCGCAGATTGGCGGCCTCGGCCGCGACGTGGCGGGCGCTGGCCAGGATCAGGGCCCAGGTCAGTTCGATGGTCGGGCTGGCGTCATAGCCGGTGTGGGTCACGGCGATGCCGCGCTCGGCGGCGGCCGCGGCGTCGATCGACGCGTTGCGGGCCCCGGTCGAGGCGATCAGCTTCAGCCGCGGCAGGCGGTCGATCACCGCCTTCGGCAGCGGCGTCCGCTCGCGCATCACGCAGACGGCATCGAAGGGCAGCAGCCGGGCCACGACCTGGTCGGGGTCGGCGAGGTGATCGTTGAACACGGTGATGGTCGCGCGCCCGTCGAGGGCGGACCAGTCGGCCGATTGCAGCGCCACGTTCTGGTAGTCGTCCAGGATGGCGATGCTCAGGGAAGGCTTGTTCGCTGTCATGTCGCTCTTTCGCCGTCGGCCTTGCATGGATCGGGCCCGTCCCTTGGCCGACCGAGGCCCCTGATATTGGGGCGCCGGGGCCGCACCATAAGCCCGGAGGGCGGCGACGGCCTCTCCGTATGGCTGCATGCCTGAACCGCATTGGACGGCGGGCAGCCCAGCCCATACCAGTCGATCCTGGGCTGTCGCGCTTTGCAAAGAACGGGGCGTCGCCCATCGCGCACGAAACGGGCGAGCAAGACGCAATGCGGCGATCACAGCGGGTCATCGGTCTTCTGGCGGTGCTGACCGCCCTGCTGGGCGCGGCGCCGGAGCACAACCTCCTGGCGGCCAATCTCCTTCCCGGCCAGCACCATTCCGCACCGGCAGCGGCGCCAGCCGAACCGGTCGCCGACCTGCACACCATCACCGCGGCCTTCCCCGACGGCCTGACCCCGGCACAGATCGCCGCGATCGCCGACACCGCGGCCCCCGCTTTGGGTCGGGAGGCGATCCGCACCGTGCTGGAGCAGGCCGATGCGGATGACCGCCTGGCCCGATCGGGGCCGACCGAGACCAACCTGGCCTTCTACGCGCGCCGGCTGGGCGCCGTGGCCGACGCCTTCACCCAGATCCCCGACACGCCGATCCTGCCGCTGCTGGTCTTCCTGACCCTGAGCGCCATCGCGGCCGTCATCATCTCGATGCTGGCCCGCAACCTGGTGACCCGGTCGCATGTCGGCAGCGCCACCACCTCGATGCTGCTCGACCGGCTGGTGCCGCGTTCAATCGCGAAGGAGGAACAGAGCTACAGCCGGCTGCGCCGCCGCATGGCCTTCGTCACCGCCGGGCTGGCGGCGATGGGCGTCTATGCCGCCAGCCTGGTCGTGATCTATCTCCTCTGGCGGCCCGACCATCCGGCCGCGGTCACCGGCCTGGAATTCCTGCTGCGCCAGGGCCTGATCTTCTGGGTGATCATGACGGTCGTGGATTTGATCCTGATGCCGCGGAATGCCGGCCTGCGGCTGCTGCCGCTGGACAACCACGCCGCGCGGCTGCTGTACCGGGCCGTGCTGTGGACCGCGGGGCTGATGCTGGTGCCGTCCTGGTTCACCCTGCTGGTCTCCGGCTTCGGCCTGCCGCTCGACATGGCGCTGGCCCTGTGGCTGCCGGCCAGCACCCTACCCTTCGGCTATCTGATCGGCGCCACCATCATCCATCGCCGGCTGGTCGAGGACGTGCTGATCCATCTCGGCCTGAAGCAGGAAGAGGACGTGGTCGCCGCCGTGCTGGCCTTCGTCATCAGCGCCTATCTCATCGGCGTGTGGCTGCTGGTCGTCGATGCCTCGCTGCGGGGCGGCACCTCCTCCGTGCCGCGGGCGATCATGAGCCTGGGCGTGCTGCTGGCCATCCCGCTGGCCGCCCATATCATCCGGCACCTGCTGAAGCGGTTCTTCGGCGCCGTCGGCCAGGCGCCCGCCAACGACTCCGCGGCCAGCGGTACGGCCGACCCGCATATCCGCAACCTGATGCGGGCGATCTGGATCGTGCTGATCGCCCTGGGCATCGCCGGCGTCGCCTATCTCTGGGGCTTCAGCGCGCTGCAGGTCGGGTTCGTCGACTACGGGCTGCGCGTGCTGGTCAACTTCGCGGTGATCATCCTGCTCGGCTATGTCGGCTGGGCGCTGTTCCAGCGCTGGGTCGACCGCCGGCTGGAATTCGCCCGGCAGGATGAAGACCCCAGCCGGGCACAACGGCTGCAGACGCTGCTGCCGCTGTTCAAGAACTTCGTGCGGATCGCGCTGCTGGTCATGACCGCGATGATCGTGCTGGCCACCATGGGCATCGAGATCGGGCCGCTGATCGCCGGCGCCGGCGTGGTCGGCATCGCCATCGGCCTCGGTGCCCAGGCCACGATCGCCGACATCCTGGCCGGCGTGTTCTTCCTGCTGGAGGACAGCTTCCGGGTCGGCGACTATGTCGAGGTCGGCGCCATCCGCGGCACGGTGGAAGGCATCTCGCTGCGGTCGATGAAACTGCGCCACCAGCGCGGCATGCTGCACACGCTGCCGTTCGGCCAGATCAAGTCGCTGACCAACTACACCCGCGACTGGGCGCTGCTGCGGCTGGAGTTCCGGGTGTCGCTGGGCACCGACCTGGAGGTGATCCGCAAGCTGGTCAAGCGGATCGGAACCGACCTCGCCGCCGACCCGGTGATGGGGCCGGACTTCATCCAGCCGCCGAAATCGCAAGGGGTACGGCGGATCGACGGCAACGCCCTGGTGATCGGTGTCAAGTTCATCACCAAGCCGGGCAAGCAGTTCGTCATCCGCCGCGAAGCCTATCACCGCATCCTGGAGGCCTTCCAGGCGAACGGCATCCAGCTGATGGGCGCCGGGGTGGTGGTGCGGGTCGAGAACGCGGCCGATATCCCGTCCTTCATCGCCGGCGCCGCTGGCGGCGGCCTGGCCGAGCAGGGCCTCGACGAGACCGTCATGGCCAAGCCGGCGGCCTGACGGGGCGACGCGGCCGGCCCAAAAAGACCACCCCAATTGTCCGGCTTCACAATCCACCCCCGGGCGACGGATACTGCCCGCCTTCGAGGGAAAAACTAAAACCCCAGAGACAGGGTGGAGTGATGAACTGGATTCCCCGTTTCGCTGTGGCTGCGGCTCTTGCCGCCGGCCTGGCGGCGGCTGCCCACACCGGGCCGGCCGCTGCCGCAGCACAGGCGCCGGCCCTGGTCGAGACGCCGCTCTATGAACAGGATGTCGCCGCCGGCAAGCTGCCGCCGGTGGCGCAGCGTGTGCCCCAGGTGCCATCGGTGGTCGACCTGGCGGCCGAGAATAAGCAGCCCGGCCAGCCGGGCGGCGAGATCAGCTGGATGGTCGGGCGCGCCCGCGACCTGCGGATCATGAACACCTACAGCTATGCCCGGCTGGTCGGCTACGGCACCGATTTCAAGCTGCACCCGGACATCCTGCAGTCGGTCGATGTCGACGGCGAGAAGGTGTTCACGCTGCATCTGCGGCCCGGCCACAAATGGTCGGACGGCCAGCCCTTCACCAGCGACGATTTCCGCTACTACTGGCAGGACGTGGCCCAGGACAAGGAGCTGTCGCCCTACGGCCCGGATTCCCGGCTGCTGGTGGATGGCGAACAGCCCAAGGTGGAATTCCCGGATGCGACCACGGTGGTCTATTCCTGGTCCAAGCCAAACCCGGAATTCCTGCCGGCCCTGGCCAATGCCGCGCCGCTCTACATCTTCGCGCCGGCGCATTACCTCAAGCAGTTCCACAAGAAATACGCCGATGCCGCGGCGCTGGACGCCATGGTCAAAGAGGCGAGCGCGCGCAACTGGGTGGCCCTCTATACCCAGCGCAGCAAGCTGATCGAATCGACCAACCCGGACCTGCCGGTGCTGGAGCCCTGGGTCATCACCACCAAGCCACCGGCGGAGCGCTTCGTCTTCGTCCGCAACCCCTACTACCACCGCATCGACAGCCAGGGCCGCCAACTGCCCTATATCGACCGCGTCGTGGTCAATGTCGTCGAGGGTTCGCTGATCCCGGCCAAGGCCGGCACCGGCGAGGCCGATTTGCAGGCCCGCGGCCTGCGCTTCGACAACATCAGCTTCCTCAAGGCCGGCCAGGAGGCCGGGCAGTACAAGGTCCGGCTGTGGCCGACCGCGCTGGGGTCTGAGGTGGCGCTGTATCCGAACCTCAACTGCAACGATGCCGGCTGGCGCGCGCTGAACCGCGACGTCCGCTTCCGCCGCGCTTTGTCGCTCGGCATCGACCGGGACGAGATCAACCAGACCGTGTTCTTCGGCCAGGCCAAGCCGAGCCAGAACACCGTGCTGCCGGAATCGCCCTATTACGATGCCGCCCAGGCCGCGTCCTGGACCCAGTTCGACCTCGACAAGGCCAACGCCCTGCTCGACGAGATCGGGCTGACCAAGCGCGACGGCGACGGCACCCGCCTGATGGCCGATGGCCGGAGGCTGGAGATCGTGGTCGAGAGCTCCGGTGAGCGCAGCACCGAGACCGACATCCTGCAGCTGGTCAAGGAAAGCTGGGGCAAGCTGGGCATCGCCCTGCACACCACCCAGTCGCAGCGCGACGTGTTCCTGCAGCGGATCTTCGCCGGCGACACGGTGATGTCGGTGTGGAGCGGCCTGGACAACGCGTTGGTGACGCCGTCGGTGGTGCCGACGGAGCTGGCGCCGGTCGACCAGAACTGGCTGCAATATCCGAAATGGGGCCAGTATGTGCAGACCGCCGGCGGCGCCGGCGAGAAGCCGGATGTCGATTTCGGCGAAAGGCTGATGGCGCTGTACCAGGAATGGCACACCACCGCCGATGCGGCTCGTCGCGACGCGATCACCCGCGAGATGGTCAAGATCCAGGCCGACCAGGTGACATCGATCGGCACGGTGCAGGGCGTGCTGCAGCCGGTCGTGGTCAAGACCCGGCTGCACAATGTGCCTGACAAGGCCGTGTTCTCGTGGGATCCGGGGGCGCATTTCGGCGTCTACCGGCCCGACACCTTCTGGGTCGATCCGTCATAGCCGAAAAGAACCGGCCCGCCCCCGCGAGGGGACGGGCCGGGATCTTTCAGGCCGGGCATCGCAGCCCCACCCGGAAAGGTCTTGCCTAGCGGAAGGCGGCGCGGGCCGGGATCCGGCCGAGCCGGCTGGCGAAGCTGCGTTCGGTCAGCGCGCCGAACAGCAGACCGATCGTGGTCCACAGCACCACCTGGATGCCCAGCGATGCGGTGCGGAAGCGCCACAGCAGGACGGCCGAGAACTGCTCCGGCACCTCGTTGATTTCCGGCAGCGCGTATTGGGCGATGGCGACGACGACGATGAACGCCGCGCCGGCGACGATCGTCGCGTTCCAGAACCCGATCGCAGCCGACAGCCGCCGGGCCAGCATCACCGCCAGCACCATCGCCGCGACCGAGATCACGAGCATCACGAAGAACAACTCGGTGCGCAGCCCGATCGTATCGGGGTTGCCGACCGAGGGCGGGTTCGCCGGGTATTTGAGATCCGGCACCAGCACGATGGCGACGAAGGCGGCCAGCGCCAGCAGCGCGGCGGTGGCGCGGGGCCCCATGCGGCCGATCCGGCCCTGCACAAAGGCGAAGACCAGCGCGAACAGGCCGCCGATCGACGCACCATAGACGATCACGCCGGTGGCCAGGCCGAGGCCGGCCTGCGTCCCGCGGCTGACCAGCTCCTCCTCGGGCGCTTCGCCCTTGGCCTGGTCCATCTGTTCTTCGAAGGCGATGGCGCGGTCGACCTGGGGTTCACCGAAAATCCGGGCGAAGCCGAAGGCGAGCAGCCCAGCGAGCACCCCGACCAGCATGCCGCGGAGCAGAAGGTTTCCAACCATGTCCGGTCCCCTTAGTGGCAGGGGAAGCCGAGGAGGTGGCGGCCGTCATGTACGAATTCGTGGACATACATGCCGGAGACGATCGACGTCGCGCCTTCTTCCGCACCGACGAAATAGATCGCCAGCAGCAGGATCAGCCCGGCGAAGATCGCCCAGGGCAGAAGTTCGCCGACCGGGATCGGCCTGACGGCATCGGGGCTAAGGGCTATGTCTGACATCTCTGCGCCTCCTGGGATCTTGCGTCCCGCTGGTCGAACGAAACCGTTGCGCGAGGGTCTGACTTCCGACGGCAGCGATATGCGCTGATGCCGGTCACAGCGGCGCGACCGTGCCGGAATTGCACCGGCTTCCAAATTCGCAACTTGCGCGCAGAGACTAGGAGTGCAAAGGCCATACTGTCAATGAAACCGCGGTGTTCTGCGGATTCGACGAGGCTGGCGGGAGCATGCCGCGATGACCCTGAGGCTCACCCTGATCTGTCATGGAACGACCGCGGCGGCGCGGTCGGCGGCCTTTCCCCTGGATGAACCGATCGAGGATGGCGTGGCGGCGCAGGCCGAAGTCCTGGGCCGGACGCTGCGCCGCGCCGACCGGGCCTGGACCAGCCCGGCGCTGCGGGCCCGGCAGACCGCGTCCCTGCTGGGACTGGACGCGGCGGTCGAGCCGGCCCTGCGGGATGGTGACCATGGCCGCTGGGCCGGGCGCAGCCTGACCGATGTGCAGCGCGGGGAACCGGACGGCGTCGCCGCCTGGCTGTCGGACGCCGATGCCGCGCCCCATGGCGGGGAGTCGCTGACCGATCTCCGCCGCCGCGTCGCCGCCTGGATGGATGGCTGCATCGGGGATCGGGGGCATGCGATCGCGGTGACGCATGCCACCGTGATCCGCGCCGCGATCCTGCACATCCTGGATGCGCCGGCGCGGTCGTTCTGGCGGATCGATATCGAGCCGCTTGCGGTTACGGACATCCGCAGCGACGGGACCCGCTGGGCCTGGCAGGCGGGAAACCCCGCCCGCCAGGCCGCGTGCCCCTGAGAGTCAGGCGATCAGTGTTCGTCGAACTCGTAGCGGGCGACGTTGTCCCGATACCACTGGGCGATTTCCGGGATCTCGTCGACCAGGCGGCGCTTCGGCTTCCAGCCCAGGCTGCGCAGCTTCTTCGAGGAGATCGAGTAGCGCCGGTCGTTGAACGGCCGGTCCTGCACGAACTCCACCACCTCCTGCATCTCGGTGCCGAAGGCCTCGCAGATCAGCTTGGTGACCTCGAGGTTGGTGTATTCCTCGTCGGAACCGATGTTGTAGACCTGACCGATCTCGCCGACCTCGTTGACCAGGGCGATCGCCTCGGCCATGTCCTGCGCCGCCAGATAGTGGCGGACATTGCTGCCATTGCCGTGGATCGGCAGCTTCTCGCCGCGGATCAGGCGCAGGCAGAAGCGCGAGATGATCTTCTCGGGGTACTGGCGGGCGCCGAAGATGTTGTTCCCGCGGATCATCATGATCGGCATCTTGTAGCAATGGATCAGGCTGCGGACCATCATCTCCGCTGCCGCCTTCGAGGCCGAATACGGGTTGGTCGGATTGAGGATGGTGTCCTCGTCGACCTCGCCCTCCAGCACCTCGCCATAGACCTCGTCGGTCGAGACGTGGATGATCCGCGGCACCTGGTTGATCCGGCACGCCTCGAGCAGCGTGTGGGTGCCGAAGACGTTGGTGTGCACGAACCGGGTGGCGTTCATGAACGACCGGTCGACATGGCTTTCGGCCGCGGCGTGGATCACCAGATCCGCCCCCGCTGTCGCCTGGCGACAGAATTCCGGGTCGCAGATGTCGCCAACCGCCAGCTGGCGCCGGCGGTCGTGCAGATGATGGACGACGTTCTCGATGTCGGCCGAATAGGTCATCTTGTCGAAGAAGACGAACCTCGCCTCCGGGTAGCGCCCCACGAACAGATCGGCCAGATGCGATCCGATGAAGCCAGCGGCCCCGGTAATGACGATCTTATTCAACCCCCAGTCTCCTTCCAATGGCCAGACAGGCCGTACGAACATCCTCACGGCCGGCCACCGGGCCGAACCGCGCAACGAAACGATCCACATTCATCGCGAAGGCATCGCGGATGCCGGGATCGGTAACACAGAGACTGCCGCGGCCGTAGCCTTCGATGATCCACATCGCCAGCCAGCCGCTTTCGAGCGGCACGCCGGAGCCCAGGTTGAACAGGCCACCCGGGCGGGCCCGCACCACCTTGGCCAGCGCCGCCGCGAAGGGTTCGACCGGCAGGAAATCCTTGGCCGTGAAGGGACTGACGTCGTAGCGGATCACCCCCTCCTCGCGCAACGCGCGCAGCAACAGGCCGAGGAAGGTGCGCCGCCCCGGCAGATCCTCGAAGCCGAAGATGTTGGACAGGCGCAGGATGGTCAGGTTCGGGCCGAACTGATCCCGCAGCAGCCGTTCGGTCTCCAGCTTGTTGCGGCCATAAGCGTCCTGCGGCGCCGGCACCCGGGTCTCGATCAGCGGCTCGTCCCCGGCCGGACCGTAGACCTTGCGGGTGCTGAGCATGACCATATGCGCATCCGCCGGCATGCGGCCGTCGCGCTGGGCCCGGCCGATCGCCTCGGCCAGCGTGCGGTCGCAATCGAACGAGGGATCGTAGGCTTCGCGCATGTAGCGTGGGTCGAGCGCGAAACTGACCACGCAGCCGATGCCGTCGAAGGTTTCCGGCCGCGCCACATCGGCCCAGGCGACATGCCGGATCCCGGCGGCGCCATAGGCATCGATGAAGCCCCGGGCGAGAAAACTCGATCGCCCGATCACCAGCACGTCAGCCACTCAGCCTATTCCCCCAACACTCGACACGGCCCCACCCTTGTGCACCGCTATTGCGTCCGCAGCATGGCAGCCAGAGATTGCCGCCAATCCGGCTGGTCCAGCCCGAACACCCGGCCGATCTTGCCACAATCCAGCACCGAATTGGCCGGGCGACGCGCCGGGGTCGGATAGTCAGCAGTGCCGATCGGGTGCAGAACGGGCGTGGCCCCGCCATGTTCCGCGAAAATCGCCGCCGCGAAATCGTACCAGCTGGTGGCCGGGGCACCGGCGAAATGGAAGGTCCCCCAACCGGCGAAGCCGGGCGCCAGCGCCTGCTCGCGGATCGCCAGGATCGCCGTGGCGATGTCGGTCGCCGCGGTCGGGCCGCCGCGCTGGTCGGCGACGATGCGCAGTTCCGGCCGCTCGGCGCCAAGCCGCAGCATGGTGCGCACGAAGTTGTTGCCATGCGCCGCGAAGACCCAGGCGGTGCGGATGATGATGTGGCGCGGCAACGCCGCCCGCACCGCGGCTTCCCCCGCCGCCTTGCTGGCGCCATAGACCGACAGCGGCGCGATCGGGTCGTCCTCGCGCCACGGCCGGTCGCCGTCGCCGCGGAAGACATAGTCGGTCGAGATGTGCACCAGCGCCGCGCCGGCATCGGCGCAAGCCTGCGCGATCACGCCCGGCGCCGTGGCATTGACGGCAAAGGCCTGGTCGCGGTCGGCCTCGGCTTTGTCGACGGCGGTGTAGGCAGCGCAGTTGACGACAAAATCCGCGCCACGGGTTGCGGCGGCGACGGCAGCGGCATCAGTGATGTCGACCTCAGCCCTTGCATAGGCCCGCACCGGCAGGCCCCGCGCCGCGGCCAGCGCCGCCAGCTCTCGCCCGACTTGGCCGCCGGCGCCGAACAGAACCAGCGTCATGCTCCGAGGCCGATACGGCTGCGTTCGCCCGCCCGGGCGCACCAGTCGCGGTTGGCGAGATACCAGGCGACGGTCTGCTTCAGCCCGTCCTGCAGGCTGTGGCGTGGCGCCCAGCCCAGCTCGGTCTCGGCCTTGGTCGGGTCGATGGCATAGCGCGCATCGTGGCCCGGCCGGTCGGTGACATGGGTGATCAGGTTTTCATAGGGCTGCGCCGCCGGCTGCAGCTCGTCCAGGATCCGGCAGATCTGCCGCACCAGGTCGATGTTGGTCCGTTCCGACCGGCTGCCGACGAGATAGGTTTCGCCCAAGCCCCCCTTGTCCATGATCGCCCGCAGCCCGGCCGCGTGGTCGTCGACATGGATCCAGTCGCGGATGTTCTCGCCCTTGCCGTAGATCGGCAGGGGCTTGCCCTCGAGCGCGTTGAGGATGACGACCGGGATCAGCTTCTCGGGATACTGGTACGGCCCATAATTGTTCGAGCAGTTCGACACCATCACCGGCAGGCCATAGGTGCGGTGCCAGGCCCGGGCCAGGTGGTCGGACGACGCCTTGCTCGACGAATAGGGCGAATTCGGCTGGTACGGGCTTGCCTCGGAGAACAGGCCGTCGGCACCAAGCTCGCCATAGACCTCGTCGGTCGAGACGTGCAGGAAGCGGAAGCCGTTGCCCTCCGGCAGACCGCGCCAATAGCCCAGCGCCGCCGTCAGCAGGGACGCCGTGCCCAGCACATTGGTGCGGACGAATTCCAGCGGATCGTCGATCGAGCGGTCGACATGGCTCTCGGCCGCGAGGTGGTAGACGATGTCGGGCTGGTGTTCGGCGAACAGCGCGCGCATCGCATCGACATCGCAGATATCGGCCTGGACGAAGCGGTGCCGGTTGGTCGCATCCAGCCCGGCCAGGTTGTCGAGATTGCCGGCATAGGTCAGCTTGTCGATGGTGACGACGCTGTCGCCCGCGGCGACGAGCTGGCGCACGAGGGCCGAGCCGATGAAGCCGGCACCGCCGGTCACGAAGATGGTCATGCGGCACCGTGGCGGAAGTGGATGGGGGCATCGGCGAGGCGCGGCCAGTTCCGGTCGCGGTCGTTCACGATCATCTCCGCCGGCAGGATCGGCCAGTCGATGCCGACCGCCGGGTCATCCCAGCGGATGCCGCCTTCGGCCTGTGGCGCGTAGCCGGAAGTGACCTTGTAGACGACATCGGTGTCGGGCTCGAGCGTGACATAGCCATGGGCGAAGCCAGCCGGGACCCACAGCCTGGCCGGGTCGGCCGCCGTCAGGACCACACCAACCGACCGGCCGAAGGTCGGCGATCCGTGCCGGATGTCGACCGCAACGTCGAAGATCGAGCCCCGGATCACGCCGATCAGCTTCCCCTGGGCGTTCGGCCGGGTCTGGTAGTGCAGCCCGCGCATCGTGCCCGTGGCGACACTGCCCGCCTGGTTGTCCTGGACGAAAATCGTCGGCAGGCCGGCGGCGCCGAACTTCTCCGCGCTCCAGCTTTCGAAGAAATAGCCGCGCTCATCCTGGAAACGGCGCAGCTTGACGAGCTTCACGTCCTCGATTGCAGTCGATACGATCTCCAACAACCGCTCTCCTCAAAAACAACCCCACCACGTCGGAAGATCGGCAATCCGCTGCCACGTCGGAGCGGGCCGATCCATGGGGTAGGATCAGGCCCCCGCCAGCCTCGGCGGCTGCATGATGATGGGCGATTGCGGAACGCTCCCATTCGCCTTGGCCGGTAAACAGCGCTTTCCGGCCCGAGGATCAAGGCTTTTTTCGCCATCGCCGTGTGGGTGTGGCGCCGGGTCCCCTTCCCCGCCGCGCTCCGATCTGCTTAACAGGCGGCATGAGCAAGCGCCCCTCCGACCCCACCCTGCTGAGCACGCAGCAGATGGCGAACACGACGACGGCGAGCACGGCCGTGGAGAACACGACGCAGATGGCGTCGCCGTCGTTCCGCCTGCCGGTGCTCGACCCCGACTTCCTGCTCGGCGATTCCATGCGCGGCGTTCGCTTCATGCTGGAATACGCCAAGCCGGAGGAGGCGCTGCGCGCCTGGGGCGTGCGCTCCACCATCGTCGTCTTCGGCAGCGCCCGCGCCACCGAGGACGGCCCCGGCCGCCACGCCGACTGGTATGCGCAGGCGCGGGCCTTCGGCCGCATCGCGTCGGAGCGCGGCGGCGCCCTGACCGTCCATGGCGGGGTGCGCGACAACGTCATCGCCACCGGCGGCGGCCCGGGCATCATGGAGGCCGCCAATCGCGGCGCCGCCGATGCCGGCGCGCCGTCGATCGGCTTCAACATCACCCTGCCGCACGAGCAGGAGCCGAACCCCTATTCCACCCCGGCGCTGACCTTCCGCTTCCACTATTTCGCGATGCGGAAAATGCACCTGGCGATGCGGGCCAATGCGCTGATCGTGTTCCCCGGCGGCTTCGGCACCTTCGACGAGCTGTTCGAGATCCTGACCCTGCGCCAAACCGGCAAATCCACCGCCCTGCCGATCGTGCTGGTCGACGAGGCCTATTGGCGGGCCGTGATCGGCTTCGAGGCCCTGGTCGAGCACGGCATGATCAAGGCCGCGGATCTCGAGCTGTTCCGCTTCGCCGACAATGCCGAGGACATCTGGGCGATCCTCGAGAGCCAGGGTCTGAACCGCCGGTCGTGACCGGACTGGGACGGCCCGATTGATTTTGCGAAATGTTTGCCGGGATATAGCGGCGCGGTAAGATCGCGCCCGACGGGCCGGCCGGCAGTTCTGAATCGGCCGGGCCGACAACCAGGAACGGGGAACAGAACGATGCGGATCACACGACGCGGCTGGCTCGGCGCCCTGCTGGCCGGGGCGCTGGGGGCGGCGGCCGGCCTTGGTGCGCCGGCGATTGCCCAGGCGCAGGACATCACGGTCTTCGCCGCAGCCAGCCTGAAGGATGCCCTGGACGACATCAACACCCAGTGGCAGGCCGACTCCAAGCACAAGGCCACCATCTCCTACGCCGCCAGCTCCGCCCTGGCGAAGCAGATTGAATCCGGCGCGCCGGCCGACGTCTTCATCTCGGCCGATCTCGACTGGATGAAGTATCTGGCCGACCGCAAGCTGATCAAGCCGGAGACGCAGGCGACCCTGCTGGGCAACCGCATCGTCCTGGTCGCGCCGAAGGATTCGACGGTGCAGCTGACCATCGCCCCGAATTTCGAGCTGGCCAAGGCGCTGGGCGACGGCCATCTGGCCATGGCCGACGTCAAGGCGGTGCCGGCCGGCAAGTATGGCCAGGCGGCGCTGGAGAAGCTCGGCGTGTGGGCCTCGGTCAAGGACAAGGTGGCCCAGGCCGAGAATGTCCGCGCCACGCTGGCGCTGGTGTCGCGCGGCGAGGCCCCGCTGGGCATCGTCTACCAGACCGACGCCGCGGCCGACACCGGGGTCAAGATCATCGGCACCTTCCCGGCCGACAGCCACCCGCCGATCCTGTACCCGATCGCCGTGGTCGCCAGCAGCGACAAGCCGGAGGCGCAGGCCTTCGTCGACTACCTGAAGTCCGCCGCCGCCAAGCCGTTGTTCGAGAAGCAGGGCTTCACGGTGGTGAAGCAGTAAGACGGACGAGGGCCCGAGCGCCCCATCTTCACTCCCCCTCCCCTTGCGGGAGGGGGTAGGGGGAGGGGTTCGGGCCGCACGAACCGGCTGTTGCGTTGGGGCCGGTGTTGCTTCCTCTATAGATCGTCGACACCGGATTCCTTCGATCGACACCCCCTCCCCCCTCCCGCAAGGGAAGGGGGAGATATGGATGTGAAAGCGCCCTCGTGTTCGACTTTTCCGCCGACGAGCTGACCGCGATCCTGCTGAGCCTGAAGGTCTCGCTCTGGGCCATGGTGGTCAGCCTGCCGCTCGGCATCCTGGTGGCGCTGGCGCTGGCGCGCGGGCGGTTCTGGGGCAAGTCGATCCTGAACGGCGTGGTGCATCTGCCGCTGGTGCTGCCGCCGGTCGTCACCGGCTACATCCTGTTGCTGCTGTTCGGACGGATGGGGCCGATCGGTTCGGTGCTGTTCAAGGTCGGCATCGTCTTCTCGTTCCGCTGGACCGGCGCCGCCCTGGCCGCCGGCGTCATGGGCTTTCCCCTGATGGTGCGGGCCATCCGCCTGTCGATCGAGGCGGTGGACCACAAGCTGGAGGATGCGGCCGGCACGCTGGGTGCCAACCCCACCTGGGTGTTCCTGACCGTCACCCTGCCACTGATCCTGCCCGGGGTGATCGCCGGCGCCATCCTGGCCTTCGCCAAGGCGATGGGCGAATTCGGCGCCACCATCACCTTCGTCTCCAACATCCCCGGCCAGACCCAGACCCTGCCCTCGGCGATCTACACCTTCACCCAGGTGCCGGGCGGCGACATCGGCGCGCTGCGCCTGACCCTGGTGTCGGTGGTGATCTCGATGGCGGCCCTGCTGGTGTCCGAGCTGATGGCCCGGCGCGCCGGCGTTCGGGTGCAGCCGGCATGAGTCTGGACGTCCACATCCGCCACCGCCAGGGCGCCTTCGCCCTGGACATCGCCTTCCGCAGCGAAGGGCGACTGTCCGCGCTGTTCGGCCGGTCCGGCGCCGGCAAGACCTCCGTCGTCAACATCATCGGCGGGCTGGTGCGGCCGCAGCACGGCCGCGTGGTGGTCGACGACCGCACCCTGGTCGACACCGAGCGCGGCGTGTTCCTGCCCAAGCATCGCCGCCGCGTCGGCTATGTCTTCCAGGAAGGCCGGCTGTTCCCGCATCTGTCGGTACGGCAGAACCTGCTGTACGGCCAGTGGTTCACGCCGAAGCCGGAGCGCTATGGCAGCCTGGACCAAGTGGTCGAGCTGCTCGGCATCGGCCATCTGCTCGACCGCCGGCCGGCGCTGCTGTCGGGCGGCGAGAAGCAGCGCGTGGCGATCGGCCGGGCGCTGCTGGCCAACCCGCGCCTGCTGCTGATGGATGAGCCGCTGGCGGCGTTGGACGAGGCGCGCAAGGCCGAGATCCTGCCCTATATCGAGCGGCTGCGCGACGAGACCCGGATCCCGATCGTCTATGTCAGCCACGCCATCGGCGAGGTCACCCGGCTGGCCACCACCCTGGTGGTGCTGGCCGAGGGCCGCGTCGCCGCCGCCGGGCCGGTGGCCGAGGTGATGGGCCGGGTCGACCTGTTCCCCGCCGGCCGGGCCGAGGCCGGCGCGGTGCTGGAGGCTGTGGTCGAGGATCATGACGACCGGTTCCAGCTGACCCGGCTGCGCGTCGCCGCCGGCTTCCTGACCGTGCCGCGGGTCGAACTGCCAGCCGGCACCGCGCTGCGCGTCCGCATCCGGGCCCGCGACGTGATGCTGGCCACCCGGCCGCCCGACCATCTCAGCGCCCTGAACGTGCTGCCGGTGACGGTGGCGGAGATCGTGGCCGGCGACGGCGCCACCGCCGACATCCGGCTGGATTGCGCCGGCGACAGCCTGCTGGCGCGGCTGACCCGGCGGTCGATCGAGGCGCTGGAGCTGGCCCCCGGGGGCGCCGTCTACGCCGTGATCAAGAGCGTCGCCTTCGACCGCCACACCATCGGCGGCACCCTGCGCGGCACCAACGGCGCCGACGCCGACTTGGCCGAGGGCTGAACCGGCGAGCTTTCTGTAGGACCGTCATCGCGAGAAGCGAAGCGCCCCTCTTACGCTAAGAACGGGCGATCCAGCGGCTCGATCTCTGGATCGCCACGCCCCTGCGGGGCTCGCGATGACGGATCTATAATTTCGGCTGCTGATAGTGGTCAGCCTCGGCACAAGAGAGATACTTCAATCATATGGTTTACTGACAATCCATATATTGGACTGGCAGTCCGCGGCAGGCTATGTAAGCAGGGACCATCCCAGCCTCCCGGCTGCCAGCCCGCCCGGACCGAACCATGAGCACACCGATCAGCCTCGCCGCCGCGGACGAGGCGCGCACCGAGCCGACCATCGCCGGCCTGTTCACTGCCTTCCTGGCGCTCGGCCTGATCGGCTTCGGCGGGGTGCTGCCGCTGGCCCGGCGCATGGTGGTGGAGCAGCGGCGCTGGCTGAGCCCGGCGGAGTTCACCGACCTGCTCGGCCTGTGCCAGTTCCTGCCGGGCGGCAACATCATCAACATGTCGGTGGCGATCGGCCTGAAGTTCCGCGGCGTCGCCGGGGCCTTTGCCGCGATCCTCGGGCTGATCGCGGCACCGTCGGCGATCGTGATCGCGCTGGGCATGGTCTATGACCGGCTGCAGGACGACCCGCAGATCCACCATCTGTTCGCCGGGCTGGCGGCGGCCGCCGCCGGGCTGATGATCGCCATGGCGGGCAAGACCGCGCTGCTGCTGCGCGGCCGGCCGCTGGGCGCCGCCATCGCCGGGCTGTGCTTCCTGGCCGTGGCGATCCTGCACCTGCCGCTGGTGCCGACCATGCTGGTGCTGGCGCCGCTCAGCGTCTTCGTCAGCTGGAGGGCCAGGGCATGATGCCTGATCTCTCCGCCCTCGCCGTCATCTTCTCCCAGCTGTCGCTGCTGGCCTTCGGCGGCGGCAACACCGTGCTGCCGGAGATGCAGCGCCAGGTGGTCGAGGTGCACCACTGGATGACGGCGCCGCAGTTCTGGGCAATGTTCGCCCTGGCCCAGGCCGCCCCCGGCCCCAACCTGATGGTGGTGACGCTGGTCGGCTGGCATGTCGCGGGCTGGCCGGGCGTGCTGGTCACCTCGCTGGCGAAGTTCGGCCCCTCCTCCATCCTCACCGGCGTCGCCCTCCGGCTGTGGGAGCGATTCCGCGACCGGCCGTGGCGCCGGATCGTGCAGGCCGGGCTGGTGCCGGTAACGGTCGGGCTGGTCGCGGCCAGCGCGTCCGTCATCACCGAGGCGTCGGCGCAGGACACGATCCTGGCGGCGATCGCCGCCGGCGGCGCCATGCTGACGCTGACGACACGGATCCATCCGCTGGCCGTGCTGGCCGCCGGCGCCCTGATCGGCCTGACCGGGTTCGGCCAGATCTAGAGTCCCAGGACCGGTGATGCCTGTTGGCCAGCCAGTCGCCGCATCACGACGTCGAGCGTTGGCCACGGCGGACCCTTGCGTATGGTCCTGACGAGGTCGCGGCCTGCTCGTCGCCCGTTCGGGAACTGGTCGGCTGCATCCCACCGCCACGCCGCGACCATCGCAAGAACGAGAGCCCGGCACTCGCCGAGCAGGTCTTGGTCGGCGCCCGGATAGTGCTCGGCGACCTCTTCGGGCACATGGGCGAGGTCGAATTCGACCGGCCCGCGGCAACACGTCTCGAGGTCGATGAACAGCGGCCCGTTCTTCGTGCTGAGCAAATTGCCGGGGTGCGGCTCGCCGTGCAGCAACTGCTCCGCGGCGCCGCGGCCGGCGATCCTTCGCCTCAGACTCCTGAGCGTGCCGCCGAGAAGCTCACGATCCGCGTCGGCGAGTGCCGGAGTCTGGTCGCGACTCGCCACGAGGTGCTGAGCTTCCGCGACCCGATCCGTGAAGTGCGGCGTGGCGACGTCGAGCTTGCGCATCCCGGCATGCAGCCGCTCGAGCGCCTTCGCGTAGTCGGCCGGCGCGACCCCGCGGGCCGTCTCGGGCGCATAGTAGGTCCACAGCGTCACCACGAAGCCGTCACGCTCATAGGCGCGCGGCGCCACACGAGGCTCGAGCGCAGCCACCGGGCTCTCGGTCTCGGCGAGCCGTTGGGCAAGCTCGATTTCGAACTGGGCCATCTGCTGTGGCGGGGGCGCCATCCGGGCAAAGACGTCGCAAGGCAGCAGGCGCACGGCGAGCTTGTTCGAATTCTGCAGAACGACCGCGTCGTCGACCGTCAGGCCAAGCGCTGAGGCGATCGACCTGGCCGCAGCCACTGCACGCGAAACCTCAGCTGCCTGCATGGGGAAGGCTCCATCTGCACCATCTCAGGTGCGAGTTATCGCATCCCATAGAACCGCACACTCTCACATCCCCTCCCCCCTTGGGACCCAGGTGTCAGATTTTGACCACGAGCCCCCTGGGGCCGGCGCGGCCATCGCCAGCGCCCGGCGCCGGACCGCCTCGGCGATCCGTTCGGCCAGCGCCGGGTCGGGCACGGCGCGTGCCAGGGTCACGCCGCCCGACAGCAGCGCCAGCAGCGCGATGGCCTGGTCGCCGCGTTCGGCGTCAGGGCTGTCGCCCAGGCCCGAGGCGACCTCCTCGATCAGCCGCAGCAGCTCCGCCTGATAGGCGTCCCGCGTCTCGGCATCGGCGCGCATCACGTCGGGCGACAGGCTGGGCAGGGCACAGCTCTCGCCGAGGGCACAGGTACGCTTATGGCCGAGGTAATAGCCGACGAAAGTGCCGAGCCAGCCCGTTCCGGCCTGGGCCTTCAACGTCGATATCCCGGTCCGCAGCTCATCGAGCCCGGCCAGCACGGCGGCCCGGAACGCCTCGCTCTTCGACTTGAAGTGCCCGTAGAACGCGCCGTTGGTGACACCGGCGGCCTTGGTCAGGCCGTCGATGCCGGCGCCGCCATAGCCCTCCTGGCGGAACAGCCGGCCGGCCGCGCCGAGGATGCGCGCCCGGGTCTCGATCTTGTGTTCGGCACTGTAGCGCATGGCATTCCGCATTCAGAGTGATCGCTCTTTCATCTTGTGTGGAGAGCGATCGGCATGTATCGATAGAGAGCAGTCGATACATATGATCCTCTCGCTGTGACTTTTCAAAAGGATCCCGCAATGCCGGGCTGGTCGACGCCATCGTGAACGCGCCGTCGGCCTGACCGGACCGGAGGGGAGCGACCCGGATGCAGCTGTCCAACTACCTGTTCTTCACCACGGATTGCGAGGCGGCGCTGGCCTTCTATGCCGGGTGCGGCCTGGGCCGGGTCGTGGAGATCAAGCGCCATGGCGCCGGCGGCATGCGGGGCCGCGTCATGCATGCGAAGTTCGAAGGCCCTGGCGTGTTGTTCTACGCCTCGGACAATGACGACGCCGAGCCGATGCGCGGGTCGGCCCATATCCTCATGCTGGACGACCCCGAGCGGACGCGGGCGCTGTTCATCCGCCTAGCCGAAGGCGGCCGGGTGACGACACCGCTCGGCATCCAGCCCTGGGGTGATTTCTACGGCAAGCTGACAGACCGGTTCGGGGTGCAGTGGATGCTCGACTGCCCTCTGAATGCTCAGGCCGAAGCTGCAAATCTGCGATGGAGGACGAGGTCGAGGCTGGCCGGCCCGCCGCCCTGCACGCAGATCATCAGGCAGATCAGGATGTAGCCGGCCTCGGGCAGGTACAGCAGCCAGCTGTACCAGCTGATGACATCCAGGCCCTGGGGAATCTCGTGGATGCCGACGGTCAGCAGCGCCACGGTGCTGATCGACAGCAGGGCCAGGGCGGCCGGCCGGGCCAGCAGTCCGAAGACCAGCGCCAGGCCGCCGAACAGCTCGCAGGCCGTGACGACCACCGCCATCACATGGGGAAAGGGAATGCCGGCGTCGGTGATCGTCTGCAGCATCTGCGCGCGATTGGCCGCCATGAACATCTTGTTGAAGCCGGATGCAAAAAAGAAGGCCCCGATGGCAAACCGGGCAAGGGCAAAGGGGGCAAGGCGCCACCCGCCGCGTGTTTCGAAGACCCGCCGAATTGCTCGCTGCGTCCGTATGTCCCGCTCGCTCGTTCGCTTTCAAAGTCGCGGCACGGTTCGCACCGGCGCCGGTTGTGGTTACGCGCAAAGCGCGGGACCCCGGATGGGATCCCGCGCTTTGCCGGATCGGATGGCTCAAGCGGTGCGGCTGGAAAGCTGCCGGAGGATGGCGCGGGCACTGTCCGCCAGCACCAGCCAGCCACCGGCCAGGATGGTGACGTCCTTGATCACAAGCCGGCCGCCGCCGGAGAGGTAGGGGAAGCCGTGCTGCGCATCGCCCAGCGCCGCCACCCAGGCCTCCGGCGTCGTGACCAGGAAGGACAGGGTCACGAAGGGGGTGAGGAAGGCGAGCCCGGCGCCGACGAACCCGATCCGGGCGGAAACCAGGCCGGCCAGCGTCAGCAGGCCGATCAGGATCTCGAGCGAGCCGAGGCCGCGGGAGAAGCCGTAGGTGTTGTTGGCCGTCTGCCAGGCGCGGTCGTCGGGCTTCAGTTCGCCCTCATGGGTGAGGTGCGCCTTGTAGTCCGCCGGGTGTTCGTAG
This sequence comes from Inquilinus sp., assembly GCF_057815775.1. NCBI lineage: Bacteria > Pseudomonadati > Pseudomonadota > Alphaproteobacteria > Rhodospirillales > Rhodospirillaceae > Inquilinus > Inquilinus sp. Next base: position 857 of record NZ_JBYRFX010000868.1, on the reverse strand, counting down.
AAGAACGACATCACCGGGCTGTTGGCCACGAACGGGGTGATGCTGTCCGCCTCGTAGGGCGCGAATTTCAGGGCGCCGATCCAAAGGAAGACGATGGCGATGGCGATGCGCATGGCGTCGATGCCGATGCGGTCGGACCGGGGCCCGGCGATCAGGCCGAGCCCCTGGCGGATCAGGGTGATCATGATGGCTCTCTTCGGGCGCCCGTCTCAGCCTTCCTGGGCTGCGGCAAAGGCGTCCAGCGTGCGGGTTGAATAGACCAGCGCGGCACCGGCATTGACGCTGATGGCGACGCCGAGGGCTTCGGCGATTTCCTCGCGGGTGGCGCCGAGCTTGCGGGCGGCCTCGGTGTGGACGGTGATACAGCCGTCGCAGCGCAGCGAGATGGCCACGGCCACCGCGATCAGCTCGCGGGTCTTGGCGTCGAGATGGTTGGTCTTCGCCCCGGCGCCGCCGAGTGCGACATAGCCGCGGACCGTGTCCGGGCTGAGCTTGCCGAGGTCGCCGACACCGGCGATGAGCTGCTGCCGGTAGGTGTTCCAGTCCTGCATGTGCATGATGGTCTCCGTTGGTTGGTGATACAAAGATGAGCCCTGGCCTGCGCCTTGAGGATGCCCGCGCGGCGCAACGGCATGGCCGACCGGATCAATCACGGGTTTGCAGACCATGGCCGCCGACGATGCCGACGATCCCTTGAGCAGCCTGGCCCCGCTGTTGCGGGTGCGGCCGGTGCTCGACGATTTCTGCCGGTTCGGCGGCGCCTGGGCCGCGCCGCATGACGCGGAGGGCCCTGGCTGGGCCTATTTCCACATCGTCACCCGCGGCGAATGCCTGCTCGACCGCGTCGGGCACGGCCC
>NZ_JBYRFX010000867.1:0-3880 GCF_057815775.1 Inquilinus sp. | reverse complement strand
TGTCCTGGTCGGACTTGCCGAGCTGCTTGAACACGGCGCTGAGGCCCGGGCCGGCGCTGCGGCCGCCATCATCGGTGGTGCGCGCCCGGCTGATGACGTCGGCGACATCGGACGGCACGCCGCGATATTCGAGATAGCGCTGGTCGGCATCGTCATAGGTGTGGGCCGTGTCGTACCGCCCCTTGAAGTAGTTGATCCCCGAGGCGACCAGCATCAGCGCCGCGCCGACGCCGGTCCAGGCCGTCGCCCCCAAACCGAGCACCAGCCCGGTGCCGCCGGTAATGGCCGAAACCGAGGCCGAGGCGCCAGCCACGAAAGCCCCGTCGCCGAGGACGCTGACGCCATAGGCGATGCCCTTGACCCAGTCGCCCTTGGCGAAGTTGGCGGCGGAGTTGGCGCCGTCGACGAAGATGTAGGCCGCATCGGGCACATCCTTCAGCACCCCGGCGGCGACGCTGCGCAGGAAGGTCTTGGCCCCGTCGGCCACGGCCAGCTTGTCGATCCGCCCGAGGGCGGCGTTGTAACGCTGGTTGAACGGCGTGTCGGCCAGGCCCTTGGCATCGGTGCCCCAGACCGCTTCCTTCCAGCTGTCCGGCAACACCGTCGAGGCCAGCGCCGACGCCCCCATGGCGGCATGCACCGGCACATAGAGATAGTCGTTCCACTGCGAGGTCGGGTCTTCGGCGAGCGACAGCGCATTCTTCTCGAACAGGAAGGTGCTGAGCCCGCCGGAGAAGCGGCTGAGCACGCGCGGGTTGAAGCTGCCGCCGCCGTCCTTGCCGACCTGACTGAGCTCCGCCGCGTTTAGGCCGTCATTGCCGAGGAAGGTGTAGCGGGCGCTGAGATACTGGTTCTCCGGCAGCACCGCCTTCAGCCCTTCCAGGGTGAAGTTGGTGACGAACAGCCGTTCCGAGCGCTGGAACCAGATCGAGGGCTGGGGCGTGGTGTCCGGATTGGTCACGCCGGCGCTGAGCGGCTTCGGCATCGCGTCGGCCGCCTTGATCACGCTGTCGGCCTTGGTGTCGGGCCGCAGCGGCGAGCCGCCCTCGATCTTCTTGTCGAAGCCCTGGATGCCGGCCAGGTCGGTCTTGTAGGCATCGACCGTGTCGGTGATGCCCTGGCGCTGCTCCACCATCCGGCCGTAATCCGCGGCTGACGCATCGTAGGTCGCCGCCGCCTTCGGGTCGGCCTTGCGCATCGCGGCGATGTCTTCGGCCTGCTGCGCCGGGGTGCGGTTCTGGCCGTAATTGGCCAGCGGATGGGCGAAGAAGCCGGCATCCTTGACCAGCTGCTTGGTCTTGTCGTCGAAGGAGCCGCCGAAATCCTCGATCCCGGCCCGCGCCGCATCGACCCCGGTGTCGCGCAGGGCGTAGTAGAAATTGTGGTAGTACTTGTCGCCCTTATGCGCCGCCTCGTCGGTCTTGCCGGCCTTGTCCGCCTGGCCGGCGATGGCGAAGGACAGGGCGATGTCGCCCTTGCCGCCGGCCCTGCGCAGCTCCTGCCCCAGGAACTGGGCATCGGCAAACATGTTGCGTTCCTGGCCTTCATATTTCGGCTGGGCCGGAACCTTGGCCAGGATCTGCGCGGCCAGGGCGTCGACCATGGCCTTGCCCTTGTGGCCCGGGGCCGCACCGTTCGCCTGGTCGGCCGCATTGCCGTCGGAGGCCGCGGCGTTCTGGGCGATCCGGGCCAGGTTCGGCACCATGTCCTCGTATGGGCCGTCGCCCTTGGGCTGCCAATGGGCCATCCGGTCGATGCCCTGGTTCAGCAGCCCCGGCGCCTTGCCGTCCTGGCTGAAGATCCGCGGGTCGGTCAGGATGTCCTGCACCTGCTGCGGCATGGTGTGCTGCGGGTCCGTCACCTCGGCCAGCTTCTTCAGCATGTCCGTGGTCTGCCGCTCGTTCAGCGGCGGGACGTCGGTGCCGTTCGGGTCCAGCCCGGCGGCCTTGCGCACATCGGCGACGGCGGGATCGACCAAAACCGCCTTGTTCGCCTGAACCTGGCCCTCGCGGATGGCATCGAGATAGGCAGACTTCTTCGGGTCGGCAGCGCCGCTGGCGTCATAGGTCAGGTAGACGCCGGCACGCTTCGCCATCGCCGCGGACAACGCTTCCGGCGTGGCCTTGTCGCCCAGCTGGGCCTTGGTGGCGTCGGCCACGGCGACGAGCTGCCGCTTCGCCTCGGCGGTGACGGCGGCGGGCCCGCCGTCCTTGGCAGCGGCGATCAGCTTGCCGATCTGGTCGGGGGTGCGGCCCTCGGCCTTCCAACGCTGTTCGAAATGGGTGCGGGCGTTGTCGAGCGCCGCCTGGTAGGTGGTGTCGCCGGGCGCGCGCTGCGCCAGCGGCGCCACCAGCTTGTCGAAATCCGGGACCGCCTGCTGGGTCGACGCGTAGTCGATCTCCTGGATCACGCTGTCGTTGAGCTGTTCCTGCAGCCCGCCCGGCCCGGCCTTCTCCGCCGCGAACTGGGGATTCTCGACCTTCGCCAGCAGCCCGCGCTGGCTGTCGAGGTAGCCCAGCCGGGTCTGGTCCAGCACCCAGATCTTCTGGCCCGGCGCAAGGTTGTCAGCGGCATCGGCCGGTGCCGCCGGCCGGGTGCCGAAGGCCTTGGGGTCGAGCACGCCGGTGGCGGACAGCTGGGCCTTCACCGCGGCGTCGTCGCCGGTCTTGACCCCGGCGTCGCCGAAGATCCGGAGCGGCCATTTCAACGGCGTGACCGTGTCGCTGGTGGCGCCGAGCGGCTTGCCGTCCGGGCCGAAAACCGGAGTGTTCTTGTCGCTGGCCGGATCGCTGGCCGGCTGGACGGGGGGTTCCTGCTTGGCCCGGTCGACCGCGCTGGCGAAGGTGGGATTTGTGGGCTGGGCGGCGCGGTTCTGGTTCTGCGCCACGATCGGCTCGGGCCGACGCACCACGAGATTCTTAGGCCACATGTCTTTCCCCCCGCACGGTGGTCCGCATCCAACCAAAACGATTAGATACCGATCCGGTTCCGAAGCGAAACCCGCTTTCTGACGGTTCCGTGAAGATTCAGGGAAGGTTGCGCAGCTTCGCGCCGGTTTCCGGGGATACGAAGCAATTTCCGCAAATACAACACAAGCCACCCGAAGCCTTGCGGCCGGACAGCGCAAATGAAAAGGGCCGGTGCAAAGCACCGGCCCTTCGATTCAATCCTGAAACAGGCAGGAGGCTTACGCCTTTTCCTTGCCCTGCTCCTGGGGCTTGTTGTCCCGGCGCTCGGTGATGCGGGCGGCCTTGCCGCGGCGGTCACGAAGGTAATAGAGCTTGGCGCGGCGGACGGCGCCGCGGCGGACGACCTCGATCGAGTCGATGCGCGGGCTGTACAGCGGGAAGACGCGCTCGACGCCCTCGCCATAGCTGATCTTGCGCACGGTGAAGTGGCTGTTCAGGCCGGCATTCTTGCGGCCGATGCACACGCCTTCATAGGCCTGCACGCGCTCGCGCGTGCCTTCGATGACCTTGACGTTGACCTTGACCGTATCGCCGGGCTGGAAGTCCGGGATCTTGCGGCCTTCGGTCAGCTTCGCGACCTGTTCCTGCTCGATCGTCTGGATGATGTTCATGGCTCTAGTCCTTCTTGTTCATTGGTAACTCTTCGCCGGTCGCCTGGCGATCTCTACCCTGGCGCTTTCGGACTTGGCTCCTGCCGCCTTGCTCCCGGTCCGGGTGCGCAGCCAAGTCTCCCCCAGCAAGGGTATGGGGAGTTGTGGAGTCATAGCGTGCAGTACTCTGGCGGCAATCTGCATCAAGGTGATCCATTTTGCGCTGCTGCTTTCCCTTTGCCGTATATCATGGCAAATTGGTCCACGTGGATCTGCGGCCTGGTGAAGATGCAATCAGCTCCGGGCACTTCACAATCAGCT
>NZ_JBYRFX010000866.1:0-22281 GCF_057815775.1 Inquilinus sp. | reverse complement strand
CTCGGCCGGGGGCGGCGGCGCGTCGGGCGACCGCGGATAGGGATCGAGAGCGAGGGACAGATGCTGCGCCACCAGCTCTCCCAGGTCGATGCGGCCGCCGACCAGCGGCTCGACCTCCGCAGCCATGGGATCGACCTCGATCTCCGGGACGTCATGGCGGTCTTCGCCATCGGCGAAGACCGCTTCGATCTCGTCCACGATCGCCGCCGGCAGCGGCTCCAGCGTCACGACGCAGCGCTGGACCACGGCCGCCGACAGGGTGCCGCGGACCAGGACCGTGTCGCCGCGCCCGGGTGTCAGGGTCAATTTCGCCCTGAGATCGTCGAGGGCGATCAGCCCGAAGCGGCGCGCCAGCGCGGCCCGCTCCTCCGCATTCGCATCGATGGCGAGGGTCTTGCCGCCACGCGGGAGGGAGCGGACGCCGACCTCGCGGCTGAATTCGGGGGTGTTCGTCATCACAGGGCCTCCACCGCCTCGGGCGCCGCGCCGAATCGCGGCGACACGGCCAGGAATGAATCCACGGGCTGCGCGGCCAGGCCGGCCACCTCGCGGCGCAGATAGCCGGCCATCGCCCTCACCTGCCCCGCCTCGGGCTCGGCCGTGCCGTAGAGATTGCGGCGCAGGGCCGATTCCAGCTCCAGCGGATCCTCGGCCTCCAGGGCATGATCATAGGCGACGATGCGGCCGTAGAAGCCGCGCCCCATCGCCTTCACCTTCTTGCCGATGCTGAAATCGGTGACACCGATCTCACGCAGGCTCAGATCCATGTCGGCGAACATGTGGTCGAACAGCGCCTGGGCCAGGTCCCGCGCCGGCTGGTCCTCGCGCTTCAGCCGGTGGAACACCAGGAAGGCATGCAGGGCCAGCGCCTCGAACCGGCCATCCAGCGTATCCGGCACACCGCAGACGGTGTAGAAGGCCGGGCTGCGCGCTTGTTCGACCAGCTTGACGTACAGTTCCGCGGCCAGGCGCTGGTGGCGATGGCGGGTGAGCAGCTTTGAGAGCACGGGACCGATCGGTTTTGCGGAAAGGAAGCGCAATATTGGTCGAGCTTGAAGTGGTGTGCTAGAGGGAAGCCTGCGACGCGAAGCGAATGTTGGGCGCGGAGATATGAGGCGATGACGGAAAGAGCAAGGGTTGTCCGGACCATGGTGGCCGGCCTGCTCGTGGCGGCGGCGGTCTCGGGCTGCACACCGCGGGTGGCAACGCGCGGCAACCTCGTCGAGGATTACCGGCTCGAGCAGGTCCACACCGGCACCAGCACCAAGGCCGATGTGTCCACGATTCTGGGGTCACCGACCACGATTTCGACCTTCGACGACAACATCTGGTACTACATCGGCCAGCGGGTGGAGACGGTTGCGTTCTTCCCGCCGGAGGTGACGCAGCGCCGGGTCCTGCGCATGCAATTCGACCCGACGAGCAGCACGCTGACCGATATCAAGGAAGTGAATCTCGCGGATTCCCAGCAGGTGGCGCTGGTGTCGCGGGAAACCCCGACCCTGGGCCGGCGCATCGGCGTGCTCGAGCAGTTCCTGGGCAATATCGGCCGGTTCAACAACGACGGCGGCACCGCGACCGCCAACCCGACCCGCCAGGCGGGCATCGGCGGGGCCGCGGGATCCGGCGCCGGCGGCGGCTACGGCGGCAACTAAGCCGGCCTGAGCGGCAAAGAGAAAGCCCCGGCGCCTCACGGCGCCGGGGCTTTTGTCGTGCGCGGCGCGATCAGTGCGCCAGGATCGCCAGCAGCAGCAGGGCGACGATGTTGGTGATCTTGATCATCGGGTTCACCGCCGGGCCGGCGGTGTCCTTGTAGGGGTCGCCGACGGTGTCGCCGGTCACGGCCGCCTTGTGCGCGTCCGAGCCCTTGCCGCCGTGGTTGCCTTCCTCGATGTACTTCTTGGCGTTGTCCCAGGCGCCGCCGCCCGAGGTCATCGAGATGGCGACGAACAGCCCGGTGACGATGACGCCGAGCAGCATCGCGCCGAGCGAGGAGAAGGCAGCCGAGCGGCCGGCGATCGCCTCGATCACGAAATACAGCACGATCGGCGCCAGCACCGGCAGCAGCGATGGCACGATCATCTCGCGGATCGCGGCCTTGGTCAGCATGTCGACCGCCCGCTTGTAGTCCGGCCGGCTGGTGCCTTCCATGATCCCCGGATTCTCGCGGAACTGGCGGCGCACCTCCTCCACCACCGATCCGGCGGCGCGGCCGACCGCGGTCATGCCCATCGCGCCGAACAGATATGGCAGCAGGCCACCAATCAGCAGGCCGACCACGACGTAGGGGTTGGCCAGCGAGAAATCGAGCACGAGACCCTGGAAGTAGGGATGCTCGGCCGGGCTGCTGATGAAGAAGTTCAGGTCCGAGGTGTAGGCCGAGAACAGCACCAGCGCGCCGAGGCCGGCCGAACCGATGGCATAGCCCTTGGTGACCGCCTTGGTGGTGTTGCCGACGGCGTCGAGCGCATCGGTGGTGACGCGCACATCGGCCGGCAGATCCGCCATCTCGGCGATGCCGCCGGCATTGTCGGTGACCGGACCATAGGCATCGAGCGCCACGACCATGCCGGCCAGGGCCAGCATGCTGGTGACGGCGATGGCGATGCCGAACAGTCCGGCCAGCAGGTAGGTGACGATGATCGCGGCGCAGATGATCAGCGCCGGGATCGCCGTCGATTCCATCGAGATCGCGAGGCCCTGGATCACGTTGGTGCCGTGGCCGGTGGTCGAGGCCTGGGCGACCGACTGGACCGGGCGGAAATTGGTGCCGGTGTAGTATTCGGTGGTCCAAATCAGCAGGCCGGTGACGACCAGGCCGCTGACGCCGCACAGGAACAGCGACAGGCCGCTGAAGGTGGCGCCGCCGACGGTGTACTGGCCGCCGAAGCCGATCACCACACAGGTCACCAGCAGGATGCCGACCAGCGACAGCGCGGCCGAGACCACGAAGCCGCGATACAGCGCCCCCATGATGTTGTTCGACGGGCCGAGCTTGACGAAGAAGGTGCCGATGATCGAGGCCGGGATGCAGATGCCGCCGATCGCCAGCGGATACAGCATCATGTTCGACATCACGGTGCCGAGCTGGGCGAAGAAAATCGAGGCCAGCACCATGGTGGCGACGGTGGTGACGGCATAGGTCTCGAACAGATCCGCGGCCATGCCGGCGCAGTCGCCGACATTGTCGCCGACATTGTCGGCGATGACGGCCGGGTTGCGCGGATCATCCTCCGGAATGCCGGCTTCGACCTTGCCCACCAGGTCGGCGCCGACATCGGCGCCCTTGGTGAAGATGCCGCCGCCGAGACGCGCGAAGATCGAGATCAGCGAGGCCCCGAAGCCGAGCGCGACCAGCGGGTCGATCAGGCTGCGGCCGCTGGCGCCGGACAGGAGCAGGATCGAGTAGTAGCCGGCGACCGCGATCAGCGCCAGGCCGGCCACCAGCATGCCGGTGACGGCGCCGGAGCGGAAGGCGATGGCGAGGCCGGCGGCCAGGCCCTGGCGTGAGGCTTCGGCGGTGCGGACATTGGCCCGCACCGAAATGTTCATGCCGACATAGCCGGCCGCGCCCGACAGGACCGCGCCGATGACGAAGCCGATGCCGACGGAGATGGAGAGAAGCAGCGAGACGATGATGGCGATGACAACGCCGACCACGCCGATCGTGAGATACTGCCGGTTCAGATAGGCGCCCGCGCCTTCCTGGATCGCGGCGGCGATGGCCTGCATTCGGGCATCGCCCGGACTGGCCGACAACACGCTTCGTGACGCCCACACGCCATAGGCCAATGCGCCTAGGCCGCAGAGCAGCACGAAGACAAGGACCGCTGACACCATTCCTGAGTCCCTCGCCCCTGTTGATGACGCGCCGGCCCGGTTCAGGCCGGCTCCGCTTCTTTTGCGTCGAAACGATGCCAGAGCAGGAAGGACAGGGCAATGCGCGTGAAATATTTTTGCTTTATGTCAAAAGTCCGGCAGGTTCCGGCCATAAATCGGGCCCAGTAAAGACCATCGACAGGCTCTCGCGGCCGTCAGAAATGCTGCCAGCCCTGCAGCGTTTCGACCGGCCGGCCGGCCGGATCCAGCAGGCGAACCCCCTGCCCAGCCGTGATGCGGCCGATTCGGGAGACTGGCGTGTCTGCGGCCCCGGCCGCGGCCTCGATCGCGGCCCGGGCCGTGGCGGGGGCGCTGAACAGCAGCTCGTAATCGTCGCCGCCGCCCCAGGCCATCGCCTGCAGCCCCGAGTCGACCGCGATCGCGGCGCGGGCGGCCTCGGACAGCGGCAGAAGTGCCAGCTCGACCTCGGCGGCGACGCCGGAGGCGTCACAGATGTGCGGCAGGTCGCCAGGCAGCCCGTCCGACAAATCCATCGCGGCATGGGCGAGGCCGAGCAGCGCGCGGCCCAGCCGCAACCGCGGCTGCGGCAGGTGATAGCGCAATGCCAGCGCCTCGACCGCATCGGCCGCCAGCCCGGCCAGCTCACCGCGGGCGGCGCGGAGGCCCAGCGCACCGTCGCCCAGCGTGCCGCTGACATAGAGATCATCGCCCGGCCTGGCGCCGGCGCGGCGCAGCATCGCGCCCCGCGGCACCGTGCCGAAGGCGGTGACCGATAGCATCGCCGGCCCCGGCGTCTTCACCGAATCGCCACCGAGCAGACCGATGCCAAATTCCGCCTGGTCCGCCGCCAGCCCTTCGACGAAGCGGGCGATCCAGCTCTCGTCGGGCTGCGGCGGCAGCGCCGTGGTCAGGGTGTAGGCCAGCGGCGTGGCGCCCTTGGCGGCCAGGTCCGACAGGTTCACCCGCAGCAGCTTGCGCGCCAGCCGCGCCGGGTCTTCCCCGGCAAGGTAATGGACCGATTCGACCATCGCATCGGTGGTGACCACGAGGTCGCGGCCGGGGCCGGGATCGAGCAGCGCGGCATCGTCGGCCAGATCCAGCGCCCCGGGCATCCCTTGCGCCAGCGGCTTGAAAAACCGCGCGATGCGCTCGAACTCCCCGAGGCCCATGGCTTTTGGCCGATTCGTCAGTCGGCGCTGGCGGTGCCGGTCTCGCCCGGCCGCCGCTCGCGGGCGATGCGGTCGAGCACCGCATTCACCATCGCCGGCTCCTTGCCGCCGAAGAAGGCACGGGCGACGTTGACGTATTCCGAGATCACGATCGGCGCCGGGACATGCAGGTTGGCCAGCAATTCCCAGGCGCCGGCCTGCATCACGCAGCGCAGCAGCAGGTCGAGCCGCGCCAGCGAGAACTGCGAATCGAGCGCGCCGGACACCAGCGCATCGACCTCTTCGCTGCGGATGCGGGTGCCGCGGACGATTTCGCCGAACAGCGGCGCATCGGGTTCGACCATCGCCTCGCCGTCGATCGGCTCGCCGAAGCGGTGGCGGGCGAATTCGGCGATCACCTTGTCCAGTGGCGTGCCGGACTGGTCGATCTGGTACAGGGCCTGGACGGCGGCCAGGCGGGCTGCGCCGCGGCGGGCCTTGGCGGAGGGCTTCGAGGGTTTCTGCGTGGACATGGCGTCAGGCCTGACGCGGCTGGAAGTGCCGCGTGAGTTCGATCATCGCCAGCGCCGCCCGGGCGGCGCCGCCACCCGTGTCCATCTCGTCGACCTTGGCACGGGCCCAGGCCTGGGCCTCGGTCTCGACCGTCAGGATGCCGTTGCCGATGGCCAGGCCATGGCGCAGCGCCAGATCCTGCAGACCGCGGGCGCTCTCGTTGCACACCGTGTCGTAATGCGAGGTCTCGCCGCGGATGACGCAGCCGAGCGCAACATAGCCGTCGAACCGGTGGCCCGAGGCCGCCGCGATCTGCACCGCCGCCGGAATCTCCAGCGCACCCGGCACGGCGAAGCGCTCATAGGTCGCGCCGATCTGGTCCAGCACCGCGACGACGCCGCGCGCAAGCTCGTCGGTGATGTCCTCGTAGAAGCGCGCCTCGACGATCATGATGTGCGGCGCGGGACCGGTGAAGGATACCGGTCGCGTCTCGGTCTTGGCGACCATGTCAGTCCTCCTGGGCGCCGGCCGCCGTGGTGCCGGCCCCCGCAATGTCGGCAATGGCGCGCTGTTCAACCACAGTCAGGCCATAGCCGTCGATGCCGATGATGGTGCGGGGGTGGTTGGACAGCAGGATCAGGTTGCTGATACCGAGGTCGAGCAGGATCTGGGCGCCGACGCCGTAGTCGCGCAGCTCGTGCCCGCTTTCCTTCGACGGCGTGCCTTCCAGCCGGCGCTTCAGGCGCTCGCTCAGGCTGTCGGGCTGCGGCTCGCGGATCAGCACCACGATGCCCCTGCCCTCACGGCCGATCGTCTCCATCGCGCCATGCAGCATGCCGGCGCTGTCGCCATGGACGTCGCCGAGCACGTCGTCCAGCACGTTCAGCGCATGCATGCGGACCAGCACCGGGTCGTCGCCGGCGACATCGCCCTTCACCAGCACGACATGCTCGGCATAGCGCGCGGTGTTGACGTAGACCATCATCTTCCAGTCGCCGCCGAAGCGGCTCCGGATCGTGGTCTCGAGCTTGCGCTCGACCAGCGATTCCTGGCAGCGGCGATAGGCGATCAGGTCGGCGATGGTGCCGATCTTGAGGTTGTGGAACTGGGCGAACTTCACCAGGTCCGGCAGCCGGGCCATGGTGCCGTCGTCGTTCATGATCTCGCAGATCACGCCGGCCGGGGCCAGCCCGGCCAGGCGGGCGATGTCGACCGCCGCCTCGGTGTGGCCGGTGCGCTCCAGCACGCCGCCGTCGCGCGCCACCAGCGGGAAGACATGGCCGGGGGTGGCGATGTCGGCCGGGCCGCAGGCCGGATCGATCGCCACCGCCACCGTCCGCGCCCGGTCGGCGGCGGAGATGCCCGTGGTGATGCCCTCGCGCGCCTCGATCGACACGGTGAATGCCGTCTGGTGCCGCGAGGCGTTGCTGCGGGTCATCAGCGTCAGGCCGAGCTCGTCGATCCGCTTGCGCTCCATGGCCAGGCAGATCAGGCCGCGGCCGTAGCGCGCCATGAAATTGACCGCCTCGGCATCGGCCATCTGCGCCGGGATCACGAGGTCGCCCTCGTTCTCCCGGTCCTCGTCATCGACGAGGATGACCATCCGCCCCTGGCGCGCCTCCTCGACGATCTCCTCGATCGGCGAGAGAAGGGCCTGGTCGTCCGGACTCAGCCGCCCGTCTTGCGACCGCGCAGCAGGCGCGCCGTGTACCGCGCCAGCATGTCGATCTCCAAGTTGACGCGACGAGCCGTGCTTAAGCTTCGAAAGGTCGTGCATGACTGCGTGTGCGGTATGATGTTGACGCCGAAGCGGCAGGAACCCGAAGGCGTATCCTCGACCTCGTTGACCGTCAGGGAAACACCCTCGATCGCGATCGAACCCTTGGAGGCGATGTAGTCGGCCAGCGCCGCCGGCGCCTCGATGGTGAAGCGGACGCTATCACCCTCGGGCCGGCGCTCGACGATCTCGCCGACACCGTCGACATGGCCGTAGACCAGATGGCCGCCGATCTCGTCGCCGAGCTTGAGCGAGCGTTCGAGATTGATCTCGGTGCCGACCGTCCAGTCGCCCAGCGTGCTGCGCGACAGGGTTTCGGCCGAAGCCTCGACGGCGAACCGGCCTGGTTCCGTCTCGATCACGGTCAGGCAGACGCCATTGTGAGCGACCGACGCGCCGATCTCGATCGTGGCGGTGTCGAAGGCGGTCTCGATGATGTAGCGGGTGTCGCCTCGCCGCTCGATCGCCGCGACGCGCCCCACATCGGTGATGATGCCACTGAACATGGCCGGCACCCTATGACGAGAACAGTGTGGTTTCCAGTGAAACCACACAAACTCTTGCGCCGGTCAGGGTCGCTCGCCGCGCAATTGATCGACGAAATCGCTGAAGGCTCCCGGTTCCTGGAAGTCCCGGTAGACCGAGGCGTAGCGGATATAGGCGACCTTATCGACGCCGCTGAGCGCCTTCATCACCATCTCCCCGATCGCCTTGGACGGGATCTCGCTCTCGCCCGAGCTTTCGAGCTGGCGGACCAGCGAGTTGACGATCCGCTCCAGCCGCTCGATGTCGATGTCGCGCTTGCGCAGGGCGATGCGCATCGAGCGCAGCAGCTTCTCGCGGTCGAACGGCTCGCGCTGGCCGGTCGACTTGATCACGGTCAGCTCGCGCAGCTGGATCCGTTCGAAGGTGGTGAAGCGGGCGCCGCAGGCCGGGCAGAAGCGTCGGCGTCGGATCGCGGAGTTGTCCTCGGTGGGCCGGGAGTCCTTCACCTGGGTGTCGTCGTGGCCACAGAATGGACAGCGCATCGCTCCCCCCGGAAATGGTTTCGCCCACAGCGAATGGATACCATCCGTTGTGGGCGAACCACAATCTATCGGTTGCAGGACCGGGTCATTTCCAGCCCTTCAACAGGCAAGGAGTCGGGTCAGAGGTCCTGGTAGATCGGGAACCGGGCGCACAGCGCCTCGACCCGGGCGCGGACCGCTTTCTCGATCGCCGAGTTGTCGTCCGGATTCGCCGCCAGGCCGTCCAGCACCTCGACCGCCATTTCGCCGATCTGGCGGAACTCGGCCAGGCCGAAGCCGCGCGACGTCGCCGCCGGGCTGCCGAGGCGGACGCCGGAGGTGATGGTCGGCTTCTCCGGGTCGAACGGCACGCCGTTCTTGTTGCAGGTCATGCCGGCATGCTCAAGGGCGGCCTCGGCCGCCTTGCCGGTCAGCTTCTTCGGCCGCAGGTCGACCAGCATCAGATGCGTGTCGGTGCCGCCGGAGACGATGTCCAGCCCGCCGGAGCGGACCGTCTCGGCCAGCAGCTTGGCGTTGTCGACCACCGACTTGGCATAAAGCTTGAAGTCCGGACGCAGCGCCTCGCCGAACGCCACCGCCTTGCCGGCGATGACATGCATCAGCGGGCCGCCCTGCAGGCCCGGGAACACGGCCGAGTTGATCTTCTTGCCGATGTCGAGGTCGTTGGTCAGCACCATGCCGCCGCGCGGGCCGCGCAGGGTCTTGTGCGTCGTGGTGGTGACGATGTGGGCGTGCGGCAGCGGGCTGGGATGGACGCCGCCGGCGACCAGGCCGGCGAAATGCGCCATGTCGACCATCAGATAGGCGCCGACCGAATCCGCGATCTGGCGGAAGCGCGGGAAGTCGATGATCCGCGGATAGGCCGAGCCGCCGGCGACGATCAGCTTCGGCTTGTGCTCCAGCGCCAGGCGCTGCAGCTCGTCATAGTCGATCCGCGCATCCTCGCGCCGGACGCCGTACTGCACCGCGTTGAACCACTTGCCGGACTGGTTCGGCGCGGCGCCGTGGGTCAGGTGGCCGCCGGCGGCCAGCGACATGCCGAGCACGGTGTCGCCCGGCTGCAGCAGGGCGAAGAACACCGCCTGGTTGGCCTGGGCGCCGGAATGCGGCTGGACGTTGGCGAAGGCGCAATCGAACAGCTTGCAGGCACGCTCGATCGCCAGCTGCTCGACCACGTCGACAAATTCGCAGCCGCCATAGTAACGGCGGCCCGGATAGCCCTCGGCATACTTGTTGGTCAGGACCGAGCCCTGGGCCTCGAGCACGGCGCGCGAGACGATGTTCTCGCTGGCGATCAGCTCAATCTGCGTCTGCTGGCGCTTCAGCTCGTCCCGGATACCTCGCAGCACCGCCGGATCGGTGTCCGCCAGGCGGGCGGTGAACAGGGATTCGGTGGCGGCAGACTGGGCAGCGGTGTCGAGGGAGCTCATGGGCAGGTCATCCTGGGTCAGGCGGTGGGCACGTCGATCTTGGTGATACGGTCGCCGTGCCGTCCGCCTTCGTAATCGGTGGACAGGAACACGGCAAGGCAGTCCTTGGCAGTCTCGAAGCCGATGATTCGGGCCCCGAGCGCGAGCACGTTGGCATCGTTGTGCTGGCGCGACAGCCGGGCCGTCGTGACGTCGTGGCAAAGCGCCGCACGAATGCCGGCATGGCGGTTGGTGGCGATCGAAATACCGATGCCGGTGCCGCAGACGACAAGGCCGCGCGCCGCCCGGCCGTCACCGACGGCCCGGGCCACGGCGTGGCCGAAATCCGGATAGTCGACCCGCTCCGGCCCGTTGGTGCCGAGGTCGAGCACGGTGAAGCCCAAAGCCTCGATCTCCGGCCGGAGCTGGTCCTTCAGGGTATAGCCGGCATGATCGGCGGCAATGGCGACAGTCTTGGCAGCGTCGGTCATGGTACTTCGATCGGCTTCGGGGGCGGGCGACCTTTGCATATTTTGTGCTGGAGCGTGAGCCGGAACATGGCTCAATCTCTACTGGTACAGGGTCGGCAATTTATGGCCGCAGCCTGGGGTTGCAGAATAGATAGTATTCTCGCATTCACGTTGACATACGCCATATCAGATGCGACCTCGTTGTCGCTGTTGACGACACAAAGAAAAGGATTTGAACAATGGAGGATGCGGCAGATACGGACGGTCGCAGCAATAGCGGCCTGGTCCAGATGACGGCGCAGATCGTCACATCTTATATTTCGCGCAACACCGTTCCGACCGATCAACTCGGTGCGGTGATCCACGCCGTCCACGACGCCCTGAGCGGCGTGGGTTCGGCCCCGACGGCCCAGTCGGCTCCCGCCTTGGCGAAGCCGGCCGTGCCGATCAAGCGTTCGATCCAGCCGGACTACATCGTCTGTCTGGAAGACGGCAAGAAACTGAAGATGCTGAAACGGCACCTGCGGACGACCTACAATCTGTCTCCGGAAGACTACCGCGCCAAATGGGGCCTGCCGGCCGACTATCCGATGGTCGCGCCGAACTATGCGGAACAGCGTTCGGCCTTCGCCAAGAAGATCGGCCTCGGCCGGGCGCGCACCGGCACCGCCAAGGGCAAGCGCGGCTGATCGGGACATCCCGGGCGGCCGAAGATATCCGCCCGAGTGTCGTGTTTCTGACGTTCGGGGCACAGCGTGCCTCGAACGTCGAACCCTGAAATCACATTCGACTCAATACGTTGACAGCCCAGTTCCCGCGAAGCCCGAGGTATCGGGCTTCGCGATCGGGACACCGGGACTGGCGGCCCCCTGCCCCCTGTGCTCATATGCGGCTCCGTTTTTTACTGTCAGTCCGGAGTTCGTCATGACTGCCTCCTCCGTCGCGGCTGCCCAGCCGGCGCACGGCGCCGGTCGCGCCGCCTTCAACTGGGAGGATCCTCTCCTTCTCGAGGATCTCCTGACCGAGGAGGAGCGCATGGTGCGCGATGCGGCGCGCGCCTATTGCCAGGAAAAGCTGCAGCCGCGCGTGCTCGAGGCCAACCGGCACGAGATCTTCCATCGCGAGATCATGACCGAGATGGGCGAGCTGGGCTTCCTCGGCTCGACCATCGACGGCTATGGCTGCGCCGGCGTGAACTATGTCTGCTACGGCCTGATCGCGCGTGAGGTCGAGCGCGTCGACAGCGGCTATCGCTCCGCCATGTCGGTGCAGTCCAGCCTGGTGATGCACCCGATCCATGCCTATGGCACCGAGGAGCAGCGCCAGAAGTACCTGCCCCGCCTGGCGACCGGCGAGATCGTCGGCTGCTTCGGCCTGACCGAGCCCAATGCCGGATCGGATCCGGGCTCGATGACGACGCGGGCGCGCAGCGTCTCCGGCGGCTACAGCCTGTCCGGCGCCAAGATGTGGATCACCAATTCGCCGATCGCCGACGTCTTCGTGGTCTGGGCCAAGGACGACGCCGGCGACATCCGCGGCTTCATCCTGGATCGCGGCATGAAGGGGCTTTCCTCGCCCAAGATCGAGGGCAAGTTCTCACTGCGCGCCTCGACCACCGGCGAGATCGTGATGGACGAGGTGTTCGTCCCGACCGAGAACCTGCTGCCCAACGTCAAGGGCCTCAAGGGGCCGTTCGGCTGCCTCAACAATGCGCGCTACGGCATCGCCTGGGGCGCTATCGGCGCCGCCGAAGCCTGCTGGCACATCGCGCGCCAGTACACGCTGGACCGCAAGATGTTCGGCCGGCCGCTGGCCGGCACCCAGCTGATCCAGAAGAAGCTGGCCGACATGCAGACCGAGATCACCCTCGGCCTGATCTCGGCGCACCGGCTGGGCCAGCTCAAGGACGAAGGCAAGGCGGCGCCGGAGGCGATCAGCCTGATGAAGCGCAACAACTGCGGCAAGTCGCTCGACATCGCCCGCACCGCGCGCGACATGCTCGGCGGCAACGGCATCGCCGACGAGTTCAACGTCATCCGCCACGTCATGAACCTGGAGGCGGTGAACACCTATGAGGGCACGCACGACGTGCATGCCCTGATCCTCGGCCGGGCCCAGACCGGTATCGCGGCGTTCTGAAGAACAAAGGGCGTCCCCTCGGGGGACGCCCTGGCTCAAACAAAAAGGCGCGCCCCGGAAGGGCGCGCCTTTTTGATTCGTCCTTGAGCCGCCGTGTCAGGCGGCGCTGGTCACCGGCTGGTCCGGGGCATAGGCCAGATTGCCGGACCAGAAGCCTTCGAGCCGGCGCAGCGTGGCGTTGAGGGTCTCGACATCGCCGCCATGCAGCCCGGTGCTATCAAGCGCATCCGCCTGCCGACCGAACATGACCTCCAGCCGGCTGCGCAGCGCCTGGCCCTTGGTGGTCAGCCGCACGCGGGTGGAACGCCGGTCATGCTGCGACCGCTCCTGCGCGAGATAGCCGTTCTCGACCATCTTTTTGACGTTATAGGAAACGTTGGATCCAAGGTAATAGCCGCGGGCGGTGAGCTCGCCGATCGTCAACTCGTCCATGCCGATATTGTACAGAATCAAGCTCTGGACGTTGTTGATGTCTTGGACGCCAAAGCGGTCCAGCTCCACCTTTACCACATCCAGAAAGCAGCGATGCAGCCGCTCTATCAGCGCCGTCATGCGGTAATAGGGATGATGCATTCAGACCTCCAACCTACTGGCGTCTTGTACTATCTAGACGGCCGTTCCACCACTGTTAAAGCCACTTTAGACAAAATCGTCCAGAACGAAAGCACCAACAGAACAGCCAGACTTCGCCTCAATTTACGGTGGATTCGGCACGAATTCGTGACAGATCGATGCACCCGAATTGGTCAAGCGACATTTTTGACCCGGCCGCACCAAGTTATCAACCCTTCCCTCGCAAATAACCTTCCACATCGAGGCGATACGCGCGTGACGGGCCGTCGCACCAGGTTGTTTCCGGCCGGGGGCTCGTCCTAGAGTGCGCGCCACCCGATCGTAGCCGCAGAGTGTCACAATGTCCCGCCCTGCTTTTCCCGGCGCCTTTCCGACCACGCGGCTGCGCCGCCTGCGCAGCGACGGGTGGATTCGCGAGCTGGTGGCCGAGAATCGGCTGGGGCCCGGCGACCTGATCTGGCCGCTCTTTGTCGTCGAGGGCGACAAAAGACAACCGATCGATTCGCTGCCGGGGGTCGAGCGCTTCGACATCCCCGGCGCGGTCGAGGCCTGCAAGCGGGCGCGCGACCTCGGCATTCCCGCCATTGCCCTGTTCCCGATGATCGACCGCGCCCTGCGCAGCGCCGACGGGGCCGAGGCCTGCCGCGAGGGCAACCTGATCTGCCGCGCCACGGCGGCGATCAAGGCAGCAGTGCCGGATCTCGGCATCATGGTCGATGTCGCGCTCGACCCCTTCACCAGCCACGGCCATGACGGGGTGCTGCAGGGCGACCGTGTCCTGAACGACGAGACGATCGAGATCCTGGTGCGCCAGGCCTTGGTCCAGGCCGAGGCCGGGGCCGACATCGTGGCGCCGTCCGACATGATGGACGGCCGCATCGGCGCGATCCGGGCGGCGCTGGACGGCGCCGGGCGCCAGGACGTCAAGATCATGGCCTATTCGGCCAAATACGCCTCGGCCTTCTACGGGCCGTTCCGCGATGCCGTCGGGTCAACCGGCGTGCTGATCGGCGACAAAAAGACCTCCCAGATGGATTCGGCCAACAGCGACGAGGCGATGCGGGAGGTCGAGCTCGACCTGCGCGAGGGCGCCGACATGGTGATGGTCAAGCCGGGCCTGCCCTATCTCGACATCATCCGCCGCGTGCGCGACGGCTTCGGCGTGCCGACCTTCGCCTACCAGGTCAGCGGCGAATTCGCGATGCTCAAGGCCGCAGCCGAGCGCGGCTGGCTGGACTATCCAAAGGCGCTGCTCGAAGTGCTGATCGCCTTCAAGCGCGCCGGCGCCGCAGGCGTGCTGACCTACGGCGCCGTCGATGCGGCCGAACTGACGCGCTAAGAGACTCTCTAACTGGCCAGCCAGTCGCGGATCGGCCCGGTCTGGGCCGGGTCCATCAGCGCCGGGGCATGGCCGCAGCCGGGGATGGTCAGCAGCGTGGTGCCCGGCCGCGCCGCCATGCGCTCGGCGGTCTCGGCCGTCAGCAGGTCCGATTCCGCGCCGCGGATCACCAGGATCGGGCATCGGATCAGGCCCCAGAGCGCCCAGAGATCGACATCGTTGAGCGTGCCGGTGAAGGCCGCCGAGATGCCGGGGTCATAGGCCAGGCCGAGTGTCCCGTCCGGCCGCTGGCGGGCGCTGTGCCGGGCCAGATGGGCCCATTGCGCATCGGTCAGCGGGCCGAACGGCGCGTGCACCCGGCGCAGATGTGCCTCCAGCGCCGCGAGGTCGGCGAAGACCGGGTCGAGGCCGACATAGGAGCCGATCCGCTCCAGCGCCGCCTTGGGAACGAACGGCCCGACATCGTTCAGCACCAGCCGCCGGATCGGCGTGTTCGGCTGGGCCGCCAGCATCATGCCGATCAGCCCGCCCATCGAGGTGCCGACCCAGTCGATGACCGGTTCATCGAGCCGGGCGATCAGCGCCGTCGCATCGCCGAGATACTGCGGATAGCCGTACAGGGCCGGGTTGGCCAGCCGGTCGCTGCGGCCGCGCCCGACCACATCCGGGCACACCACCCGCCGCCCGGCACCGGCCAGCACCTGCGCCAGATCGTCGAAATCGCGGCCGTTGCGCGTCAGCCCATGGATGCAGAGCACCGGCGGCAGGCCTTGGTCCGTCCCCCATTCGACATAGGCGAGATGGTGGAACCCGCCGAGACCGAGGCCGAGGAAGCGCTGGGACACCGGTTCCATCTCAGGCCGCCTTCCGGCCGGCGGGCCGCAGCGCGTCGTCATCGACCGCGATGAAGCGCTGCGCCTCGAAGCCGTTGAAGCGGGTCTGCAGCACGTTGGAATAGGCGCCGATCTGGCCGAATTCGATCCAGTCGCCCTCACGCACATCGTCGGGCAGCAGCGAGCTGCCGGGCAGGCTGTCGTAGCTGTCGCAGGTCGGACCGTACAAGGCGAAGCTCTCCATTTTGCGGCTGGCCCCGCCCGGGCGCAGCAGCCGCACCGGATAGACGGTTCCGAACAGTTTCATGTCGGCGAGGCTGCCATAGGCGCCGTCGTTCAGATAGAGGCGCTGGTCGCGCCGGAATTCGACCTTCGCCACCAGCGAGCAGGCCTCAGCCACCAGCGCCCGCCCCGGCTCGCAGAACACGGCTCGATCGGGATCCGGCGGCAGCCGGGCGAGCCCGGCCCGGATCGCGGCGATATAGGTGGAGAGCGGCGGCGGCTCGCTGCCGACATAGGCGGTCGGGAACCCGCCGCCGACATCGATCACCGGGACCGGCACCCCGGCCGCGGCCAGGATGCCGCCGCAGATCGCCAGGGCGCTCTCATAGGCATGCGGGTCGAGGCATTGCGATCCGACATGGAAGGTCAGGCCGGCGCGGTTGCCGCTGGCAACGATGCGGCGCAGCAGCGCCGGCGCGGCATCGGCCTCGACCCCGAACTTGCCCGAGAGGTCGCAGACCGAATCGAAGCGCGGCATGTCCACGCGCAGCACCAAAGTGAGGTCTTGGGCATCGCCAGTGACGGCCAGGATCTTCGCCAGCTCCGCCTCATGGTCGAGGGCGAAGCTGCGGACGCCGTGGCGATGATAGGCCAGTTCCACCGACCGCCGGTTCTTCACCGGATGCATGTAGTGCAGGACAGCGCCCGGCAGCGCCGCCGCGGCCTCGATCTCGGCCAGCGAGGCGACGTCGAAGTCGCTCATGCCCCCGGCGTGCAGCCCGGCCAGGACGGCCGGATGGTCGTTGCATTTGACCGCATACATCACGGTGCCGGGAAAGGCGCGGATGAACCGCCCCGCCGTCTCAGCCAGCACCTTCGGGCGCAGGCAGAACACGGGCTCCTCGGGGCGGAGTGCGGTCACCATGTCGAGGGCGTCGGCGAAGGATTCCATCAGCGCGCTGTTCCCCTGGCTCAGGCCCCGCCGCCGCGCGGCACGGACTGCATGATCTAGGCAGGGCGGACGGCTTGCCTAGCCCCGGGAGGGCACCGCCCAAAATTTAACCGAAGCGCAACCCATTGCCGCAGATCGGGCTTGCGCCGCCATGGCGCCTCGCCCCGGTTCGGAAAGATAATTATAAGCTGCCTGCCGTGGGATGCGTGACGTGGAGAGTGTGCCGATGAAATGGGTCCGTCGCGTCGGCATTGCGCTGGCCTGCCTGCTGCTGCTCGTCGTCGCTCTCGTCGGTGCCGGCTTCTGGTGGCTGCGCACCGGGCTGCCCGCCGAATCGGGCACCATCGCGCTGGACGGGCTGTCCGCCCCGGTCCGGGTCTATCGTGATGCCCACGCCATCCCGACCATCTTCGCCCAGACCGACGGCGACGCGTATTTCGCCCTGGGGTACCTGCACGCCCAGGACCGGCTGTGGCAGATGGAGACGCAGCGTCGCGTCGGCGCTGGCCGGCTGTCCGAATTGGTCGGGCCGGCGACGCTGAAGCTGGACAAGATGATGCGCACGCTCGGCCTCTACCGCCTGGCCGAGGCCGATTTCGCCGCCCTGTCGCCCGACACGCGTGCGGCGCTGGAGCATTACGCCGCCGGCGTGAATGCCTGGATTTCCGGCCATGACGGCGCCCTGCCGCCGCAATTCTACCTGCTGCACGACCGGCCAGAACCCTGGCGCCCGGCCGACACGCTGGTCTGGAGCAAGCTGATGGCGCTGCAGCTCTCCGGCAACTATGTCGACGAGATCCAGCGGGTGCAGATGATCGCGCGGCTGGGGCCGGATCGCACCCGCACCCTGTTCCCGGATCTCGGCACGCTGACGCCGACCACCCTCGCCGCCCTGGACCAGGCGACGCCGATGCTGGCCGGGCTGGCGCAGGCGCTGCCACCGCCGCTGGGCCCCCGCACGGCGTCAAACGAATGGGTGGTCGGGCCCGGCCGCACGTCCACCGGGGCACCGTTCCTGGCCAATGACCCGCAGCTAGGGCTGAGCGCGCCGATCCTGTGGTACCTGGCCCGGATCGAGACGCCGACGTTGTCGGTCACCGGCGCCACCGTGCCCGGCGTGCCACTGACCATCCTGGGCCAGAATCGGCAGATCGCCTGGGGCTTCACCACCACCGGCGCCGATGTGCAGGACCTGTTCCTGGAGACGGTCGACCCCGCCGACCCGCAGCGGTACCTGACGCCGGACGGCAACGCCGCCTTCGAAAGCCGGACCGAGACCATCGGTGTATCAGGCGGCGACCCGGTGACGCTGACCATCCGCAGCACCCGGCATGGCCCGGTGCTGTCCGATCTCGACCCCGACATGGCCAAGCTGGCCGGCAGCGGCAAGGTCGCCGCCCTCGCCTTCACCGCCCTGGCGCCCGGCGACACCTCGGCCCAGGCGCTCTACAGCCTCAACCGGGCCAGCGACTGGCAAAGCTTCCTGGTGGCGATGCGGTTCTATCGCGCCCCGATCCAGAACGTCGTCTTTGCCGACCATGCCGGCGACATCGGCTTCCTGACGCCCGGCGCCATCCCGATCCGCAAATCCGGCACCGGCAACCTGCCGGGCGATGGCGCCACCGGCGCCCAGGACTGGACCGGCATGATCCCGTTCGAGGCCCTGCCGCAGGCGCTGAACCCACCAACCGGCGCGATCTCCAACGCCAACAACGCCTTGGTCGGGCCGGACTACCCTTATTACATCGGCAAATCCTATGACGAGCCCTACCGCGCCCGCCGGATCGCCGAGATGCTGGGCCAGGACGGCCCGGTCACGCTGGAGCGCAACCTGGCGATGCAGGCCGATACACTGACGCTTGAGGCGCGCGACCTGCTGCCGCTGATGACCGCGATCCAGCCGGCCGACGACCGCATGGCGGCAGCGCTGGACCGGCTGCGCGGCTGGGACCAGCGGATGGACCGGACCCGGCCGGAACCGCTGCTGTACATGGAATGGCTGCGCCGCTTCGCCCACGCTGTGTTCGACCCGCCGCTCGGGCCCCTGGCCGAGGGCTACTTCGGGCTGCATCCGTCGGTGCTGAAGACCATCCTGATCCACGACCCGTCCTGGTGCGGCCCGGCAACTGCGGCGCCCCCTGCAGACTGCCAGGCCCTGCTGCGCGGCACGCTGGCTGACACGCTGGCGGCGCTGACGCAGCGCTATGGCACCGACATCGGTAACTGGCATTGGGGCGATGCCCATGTCGCGCCACTGGCCGACCAGGTGCTGTCGCGCGTGCCTGTCGTCGCCGGCCTGATCTCGCTGGCGACGCCGACCGATGGCGGGCCCTACACGCTGAACCGCGGCAACACCACGATCGGCGATCCCGAGACCCCATTCGCCGACACGCATGGCGCCGGCTACCGCGCCGTCTACGACCTCGGCGACCGTTCGCGATCGCATTTCATGATCGCGACCGGCCAGTCCGGCAACCCGCTGTCGCCGCATTGGGGAGACCTGGTCGCGAATTGGCGAGACGGACAGTACTTGACGTTGTCAGGTGGCGAGGGTGATCTCACCGCCGCGGGGGCGTCGTTGACGACCCTGCAACCGCGCCCTTGACGTTTCAGAGCAGGCCCAGATGACTTCCGCCACGCTGCCGGTCTCGATCGACGACATCCACGCCGCCGCCGCCGCCTTGGTCGGCCAGGTCGTCCGCACGCCCATGATCGCGGCGCCGCAGCTGTCAGGCCTGCTCGGCTGCGAGATCTTCCTGAAGCTGGAGACGCTGCAGCGCACCGGGTCGTTCAAGGACCGGGGCGCCTACAACAAGCTGCGGTCGCTCGACGAAGCGCAGCGCAAGCGCGGCGTCGTCGCCATGTCGGCCGGCAACCATGCCCAGGGCGTCGCCTATCACGCCACCCGGCTCGGCATCCCGTCGACCATCGTCATGCCGACCTTCACCCCCTTCACCAAGGTGGCAAAGACCGAAGGCTACGGCGCCAAGGTGGTGCTGACCGGCCAGACCCTGGACGACAGCATGGGCCATGCCCGCAAGCTGGTGGATTCGGACGGGCTGACCCTGATCCACCCCTATGACGACCCCTACATCATCGCCGGCCAGGGCACGACCGGGCTGGAGATCCTGGCCGATGTGCCCGACCTGGACGACCTGGTGGTGCCGATCGGCGGCGGCGGGCTGATTTCCGGCATCGCCATCGCCGCCCGCTCGATCAATCCAAAGATCCGCATCACCGGGGTCGAGGCCGCGCTGTATGCCTCGATGAGCGACGCCGTGGCCGGCCGCACCGGCATCTATGGCGGCGCCACCATCGCCGAGGGCATCGCGGTGAAGAGCCCCGGCCTGCTGACCCGCCCGATCATCGCAGCACTGGTCGACGAGATCGTCACGGTCGATGAGACGATGCTGGAACAGGGCGTGCACCAGCTGCTGACCCAGCAGAAGCTGGTGGCCGAGGGCGCCGGCGCCGCCGGCGTTGCCGGCATGCTGGCCAACCCCGAGCGCTTCGCCGGACGGCGCGTCGGCGTCGTCGTCTGCGGCGGCAACATCGACCCGCGCATCCTGTCGTCGATCCTGATGCGCGGCCTGGTCCGCAACGGCCAGATCGCCCGGCTGCGGATCGAGATCGAAGACGTGCCCGGGGTGTTGAGCCGGATCTCCGGCATCATCGGCACCACCGGCGGCAACATCATCGAGACCTATCATCAGCGCCTGTTCTTCCAGATCCCGGTGAAGCGCGCCGACATCGACGTGGTGGTCGAAACCCGCGACCGCGCCCATGTCGAGGTCATCATCGGCAAGCTGACGGCGGAGGGCTTCCCGGCCAAGCTGCTGAGCGACGTCGGGGCCTGAACTGGCTGGTTTACGGCCGGAGTCGAGGCACCGCTGCGAGTCGCTTGCTGACAACCCCGCACTGTGATCCAGTATGGGGAGTGAGGCGCGTGCCTCGACCCAGGAGCCTTTGATGTCCGTCATCGACGGCACGCTCGGTCGTCTGCAGCATTTTTACCGGTCAGGCCCGCTGCCCTGCCCTTACCTTCCCGGCCGCGTCGAGCGCAAGCTGTTCACCCGGCTGAACGGCGGCGACGCCCGAGCGCTGAACACCACCCTGTCGCAGGCCGGGTTCCGGCGCAGCCACGACATTGTCTACCGGCCGGTCTGCCCCGGCTGCCGCGCCTGCGTCCCGGTGCGCATCCCGGTTGCGCGCTTCGTCCCCGGCCGCAGCATGCGTCGGGCCTGGAATGCCAATCTGGATCTCAGCCGCCAGGCCGCCCTCCCGGTCGGCACCGATGAGCAGTTCGCGCTGTTCCTGCGCTATCAGCAGCATCGGCACGGGGACAGCGACATGGCCCGGATGTCGCGGGCCGATTACGGCAGCATGATCGAGGAAGGCAGCGGCAGTGCCGCGCTGATCGAATTCCGCGACCGTCGCGGCCGGCTGCAGGCCGCAGCCCTGGTCGACGTGCTGGAGGATGGTCTATCGGCGGTCTACAGCTTCTACGACCCCGACGTGCCGCAGCGCAGCCTCGGCACCTACGTCATCCTGGCGCTGGTGGAAGAAGCGCGGCTGCGTGGCCTCGACCATGTCTATCTCGGCTACTGGATCGCCCAGAGCCAGAAGATGGCCTACAAGGCCCGGTTCCAGCCGCTGGAATCCCTGACCGACAATGGCTGGATGGCGCTCGACCTCGAAGGTTGAAGCCCCTGCCATCCCCATGATGATGCCGTTGTGCCGATTTCCGGCACCGGGCGAAGCCTTGTCGTGAATCGGCGGTTGGTCTTGCCGGCGAAAGCTGATATTTCGCGACTCTGATTTTCGAAGACGATTGCACCGATCCAATCTGCAGAATCCAAGCAGAACGAAGAACAGGGGGAGAGATGGGGGTTTTGCTGGGGGCCAGCCGCATCATCGACGCCATCAATGGCTGGGTGGGACGATCCGTATCCTGGCTCGTCCTTGTCGCCATCCTGGTCAGCGCCGGCAACGCCATCCTGCGCAAATCCTTCTCGATCATCTCCAACGCCTGGCTGGAGCTGCAATGGTACCTGTTCTCCGCCGTCTTCCTGCTGGCCGCCGGCTACACCCTGCTGAAGGGTGAGCACGTCAAGGTCGACATCATCTATGGCCGGTGGTCGCGGCGGACCCAGATCTGGATCGAGATCTTCGGCACCATCTTCTTCCTGCTGCCCTTCTGCGTCATCTCCATCCGGTACTCCTGGCCGATTGCGGCGGACAAATTCGCCAGCGGCGAGATGTCGAGCAACGCCAGTGGCCTGATCCGCTGGCCGGTCTGGGCGCTGATCCCGGCCGGCTTCTTCCTGCTCGGCCTGCAGGGCCTGTCCGAACTGATCAAGCGGATCGCCATCCTGTCGGGCCGCATCCCCGACATCGTCGAAGCGCACGGCCACGAAGCCGACCCTCTCTGAGCCGGCTTCCCCGAACCTGAAGGTCCGTCCGCATGACGCAGTTCCTGATCGAGAACATGGCGCCGATCATGTTCGCCGCCCTGGTGGTCGTGCTGCTGCTCGGCTACTCTGTCGCCTTCTCGCTGGCCGCCGTCGGCTTCGGCTTCTATCTGATCGGCGTCGAACTCGGCGTGCTGCAGTTCAACCTGATCGCGGCGATCCCGGACCGATTCTACCAGCAGATGGAGAACGAGACGCTGCTGGCGATCCCGTTCTTCACCTTCATGGGGCTGATCCTCGAACGCAGCGGCATGGCCGAGGACCTGCTCGACACCATCGGCCAGCTCTTCGGCAGCCTGCGCGGCGGCCTCGGTTACGCCGTCGTGTTCGTGGGTGCGTTGCTCGCCGCCACCACGGGCGTGGTCGCCGCCTCGGTGCTCGCGATGGGGCTCATCTCGCTGCCGGTGATGATGCGCTACGGTTATTCGAAGCCCGTCGCGACAGGCGTGATCGCGGCCTCCGGCACGCTGGCCCAGATCATCCCGCCGTCGCTGGTGCTCATCATCCTTGCCGACCAGCTCGGCGCCTCGGTGGGCGACCTCTACGAAGGTGCCCTCATCCCGGGCC
>NZ_JBYRFX010000865.1:0-1842 GCF_057815775.1 Inquilinus sp. | reverse complement strand
GCCCTACCGCATCATTTATCGGGTCCGCGAGGACGCAGTGGTCGTGCATTGCATTGTCGACGGGCGCCGCGACATGCAGAGCCTGCTACGGCAGCGATTGCTGCAAACGCCCTGACCCAAATGAAAAGGGCGCAGCCTCGGCCGCGCCCTTTCCCGTTTCCGTCCCTAAACCCGGTTCTTCTTAGGCGTAATGCTGGCCGAAGCGGTTGGCCAGGAAGTCCGACAGGTCAGCCTGTTCCTGCCGCACGAAGCCGCTCTGCGGCAGCTTGCCCGTGCGGTGCAGGTCGACCATGGCGCAGATGCCGGCCGCGGTGGTGACCTGGATCGCGCTCCACAGCTGGCCGCCGATTTCCTTGGCGTAGACCTTCTTGGCGTAGGTCTCCTGCATCAGCCGGCCGTCCTTCTTGCCCCAGGCGGTGACGAAGATCAGGACCACGTCCTGCTTGGTCATCGGGATCGAGGCTTCCAGTACGTCCTTCAGGATGTCGCGGCGCTGGCCCAGCTGCAGCTCGTTGACCAGGATCTTGACGATGTCGCGATGGCCGGGATAGCGCACGGTCTTGTAGTTCAGGAACTTGACCTTGCCGTCCAGCGTCTCGCACAGCGTGCCGAGGCCGCCCGAGGTGTTGAACGCCTCGTAGTCGATGCCGTCGAGCGAGATGTGCTCCATGCCCTCGAGCGGCAGCACCTCGCGCAGCTCGCCTTCATGGATCGCCTCGCACGGATTGCAGTACTCGTTGATCAGGCCGTCGGTCGACCAGGTCAGGTTGTACTTCAGCGCGTTCGACGGATAGACCGGCAGGGCGCCGACGCGCATGTGCACGGTGTGCAGCTCGTCGAAGCGCTTGGCCAGGTCGTAGCCGACGATCGAAATGAAGCCCGGCGCCAAGCCGCATTGCGGGGCGAAGGCGGTCTTGGCGCCCTCGGCCAGCGCCTTGACCCGGCGGGTGCTCTCGACGTCTTCGGTCAGGTCGAAATAGTGAGCGCCGCGATCCTTCGCCGCCTCGGCGATCAGCGGCGTCAGGTGAAACGGCGCGGCGGAGATCACGGCGTCATGGCCGGCCACCGCGTCGCGCAGCGCCTGCAGGTCGTCGAAGCGCAGCTGGCGCTTCGCGACATTGGCGTCGAGGCGGTCGAGCGTGCCCTGGTCCTGGTCGCCGATCGTGAGCTGATAGTCCCCGGTGGCGGTCAGCAGCGCAGTGATGCAGGTGCCGATCTTGCCACCGCCCAGCAGCAGAACCTTGGTCATGACGACTCTCCTTCACAGACGGACGCCCCGGAGCAGGTCGCGCCGGGGCGGTTCGGATGCGCCGTCTGTACCCCGGCCGGAAAGCCGCAGAAAGCCTTGTGAACAGCCGTTCCGGAAGGTGCGCGCGGGGTCGATCCGGCCTTCGAGTCGCCGGTGGATCGGGAGGTATGCGAAAGATAATTAGCCGGCCGGATTCTGTGGCCAGCCGCCCATTCAACACTGATTCTTCGAGGTAGGCTGAATTCGCCCCGGGGCGAACCCAGCCTGCGATCCTACGCCACCACCTCCGGCCGCAGCCGGATCACACCGCGCAGCACGTCGCCGGGCTGCAGCACCGCCATGCCGGTGTCGGTGCGGCCGGAAGCGGCCAGGTTGAACGCGTCGGTCGAGTTGCTGACCGGCTCGACGCAGACATAGGGATCGTCGGGCGAATAGCAGACCAGGAAGTCGAGCGGTGCTTCGGCCTCGATCGTGATCCAGGCGCGCCGCTCCGGCCATTCGATCACCGCCCGGCGGTCCCAGCCGGTGTAGGTGTTGTCGGTGCGCACATCCTCCGGCCGGAAGCCGCGGCGCAGATCCTTCTCCGGCGGCGG
>NZ_JBYRFX010000864.1:0-3134 GCF_057815775.1 Inquilinus sp. | reverse complement strand
GGCGCTGGACGCCGCCGGCATCGCCTGGACCGAGGTGTTCGTCGGCGGCGGCATCGTCGGCGTCGGCGCCGCCGTGTCGGCCGGGCTGGCGGTGGCGGCGCTGGCCCGCCGGGTGGCGCCGGTCGGCGCCGTCGATGTCGGCGACCGGCTGGGCCTGCCGCCCTTGCCGCCGGCCGAGGCGGTGCTGCACAGCAGCGTCAGCGATGCGCGCAGCCGCGCCGCGCTACGGGTGCTGGCTGCGACATTGCGCGGCGTCTCTGCCCGGCGCGACGAGGCTGCCTGACCTGCGGCGAACATGCTTGACTGGCTGCGGCCGCCGTCGCTGGCTGGGGCGGTCCGGGGGCGACGTGCGCCGCCTCCCGCCCTCGCTCCGGAGCTTTCATGACGCCGATCTACGTGACCTATCTCAACGGCCTCGACATCGAGGCCTTGGCCATCACCGACGACGAGATCCTGCAGGCGATCGAGACCAGCCTGGCGGCCCAGGGCCGCGGCGAGACGGTGATCGAGCCGCGCATGCATCTGAAGCCGGACCCGCAGGTGAACGGCCATTTCAACGTGCTGCGCGGCGCCATCGGCGCGCCGATCAACGCCGCCGGGGTCAAGGTGGTCGGCGACTATGTCGACAACTACAAGCGCGGCCTGCCGTCCGAGATGGCGATCCTGAACCTGTTCGATCCCGCCACCGGCATGCCCAAGGCGATCCTGGACGCCACGGCGATCACCGACATGCGCACCGGCGCGGTCACGGCGATCGGCGCCAAATACCTGGCGCGCAAGGGCAGCAAGATCCTCGGTCATATCGGCGCGCGCGGCACCGCCTATTGGAACGTCCGACTGCTCGACAAGCTGTTCGATTTCGACGAGATCCGGGTGCATTCGCGCCGGCCGGAAAGCCGCGACAGCTTCGCCGAGCGGCTGACCCAGGACCTCGGCAAGCCGGTGCGGGCGATGACCGACTGGCAATCGACGGTGCAGGGCGCCGACATCGTGGTCGAGGCCTCCCGCCTGCTGCAGCCCGAACCGCTGCTGCAGACCGGCTGGATCAAGCCGGGCGCCCTGGTGGTGCCCTATGGCACGATGAGCGCGGTCGAGCTGTCGCTGACCGACATCATGGCCAAGATGGTGGTCGACGATTGGGGCCAGTGCCGCGGCGGCCAGTTCGGCTCGCTGCGCGCCCATGTCGAGGCCGGCAAGCTGTCGGAGGCGACGCTGCATGCCGAGCTGGGCCAGGTCGTCGCCGGGCTGAAGCCGGGCCGGCAGAGCGACGACGAGACCATCCTGTTCTGGCATCGCGGCCTCAGCCTCAGCGACATCGCCCTCGGCCACGCCATGCTCGAGAAGGCGAAGCGGCTGGAGATCGGCCAGCGGTTGCGGTTCGCCTGACCATGACGGATCCCGTTCGCCTCGGCGCCGCGCCGCTGACCACCGCCGATATCCGGCGTATCGCCCGCGACGGGGCCGCGGTGGTGCTGGACGAAGCCGCCCTGCAGCGGGTCGAGACCGGGCATCGCGCCCTGGAGGCCCTGGCGGCGTCCGGGACCGCGATCTACGGCGTCAGCACCGGCCTTGGCGCCGCCGTCGACACCCGGATCGCGCCCGATGCCGCGGTGGTGCAGCGGCGCATCCCGCCCGGCCGTGCCGTCGGCGTCGGGCGCCTGGCGCAGCGCGACGAGGTGCGGGCGATCATCGCCGCCCGGCTGGCCGGGCTGTGCGCCGGCCGGTCCGGGGCGTCGCGGGCGGTGACCGAGGCGCTGGCCGAACTGCTGAACTGCGGCGTCCACCCTGTGGTGCCGATGACCGGCTCGGTCGGCGAGGCCGATCTGGCGCCGTTGGCCCATATCGGCCTGACCCTGCTGGGCCGGGGCGAGGCGGAATATCAGGGCGAGATCCTCGACGCGGCCGAGGCGCTGGCCCGCGCCGGCCTCGTGGCGCCGGTGTTCGGCCTCAAGGACGGGTTGGCGCTGGTGTCGGCCAATGCCGCCTCGGTCGGCGCCGGCGCCCTGGTGGTCGAAGATGCGGGCCAGGCGCTGCGGGCGATGCTGGCCGCCGCCGCCCTGTCCTTCGAAGGCTACCGCGCCAGCGTGGCGCCGCTCGACCCGCGCGCCGCGGAATTGCGGCCGGCGCCGGGGCAGGGGGAGGCGGCGCGTCTGCTGCTGGCGCTGCTGGAGGGCGGCGACCTGCTGCGCCCGGGTGTGGCCCGCAAGCTGCAGGACCCGCTCAGCTTCCGCTGTGCGCCCTCGGTGCTGGGGGCGGCCCTGGCGGCGCTGCAGGCCGCGCGGCAGGCGGTGGAGCTGGAGCTGTCCGCCGCCGGCGACAACCCGGCCGTGATCGCCGAGGACGGTATCGCCCTGCCCAACGCCAATTTCGACCCGACCCACCTGGCGCTGGCCTTCGAGGCGCTGGGCGCCGCCCTGGCGCGGGCGGCGGCGATCTCGGCGGCCCGGCTGGTGAAGCTGATGTCCCCGGCCTCCAGCGACCTGCCGCGCTTCCTGGCGCCGGTGCAGGACGGCAGCACCGGCTACGGCCCGACCCAGAAGACGGCGGCGGCGCTGCTGGCCGAGATCGGCCATCTCGCGGCACCGATGCCGGTGGTGGTCCTGTCGGCCGCGGACGGGGTCGAGGATTACGCGACCATGGCGACGGCGATTGTGGAGAAGACTGCCGGGATCGTCACGCGGCTGCGGCTGCTGGCGGCGCTGGAGCTGATCGTGGCCGCCCAGGCCGTCGACCTGCGCCCGGGCCCGTCGCTCGGCCGCGGCACCGCCGCGATCCACGCCGCGGTGCGGGCGCTGGTGCCGCGCCTGGAAGAGGATCGCCCGGCCGCCCCGGATATCGCGGCGGTCGCGGCCTTTATTGCGGCGGACGGGCTGGAGTCGATTGTGATGCCGCCAACCTAAAAGCCGTCATCGCGAGGAGCGCAGCGACGCGGCGATCCAGAGATCGAGCCGCTGGATCGCCACGCCCCTGCGGGGCTCGCGATGACGGGTCTCTAATGGCTCCAGCCTATCTCCCGGCCGTCGCCTTCCGCGGCACCAGGGACACGGCGCCGAGCACGGCCAGCGTCACCAGGATCAGCACGATGGTCAGCGCCGCGCCGGTGAAGATGTCGCCGCGGTCGGTCAGGGCGAAGA
>NZ_JBYRFX010000863.1:0-8012 GCF_057815775.1 Inquilinus sp. | reverse complement strand
ACCATGATGATGGCGCCGGCGATCAGCACGACATAGACCAGGGCGTCGGCGCCCAGCCGCAGGGTGCGCGGGCGGGCGGTGCGGCTGCGCACGGCGCCGGGCTGCAGGGCTTGCGTGGCCATCACTGCGTCCCCCAGCGCTTCTGCAGCCGGAAATAGCCGAGCGTCAGCACTAGGATCATCGCGGCCAGCGTCAGGCTCTGCGCTGCGGCGTCACCCATGCGGAAGAAGCCGAAGCCGGTGCGGTAGATCGAATAGATCACGGTCGGCATGGTCGACCCGCCATTGCCGGCCCGGGTCAAGATGTAGATGTAGTCGAAGGCCTGGAAGGCGTGGATGGTCGACAGCACGGTCTGGAAGAACAGGCTGGGCACCATCAGCGGCAGGGTGATGAACAGCAGCTGGTGCCGCGGCCGGGCGCCGTCGATCCGCGCCGCCTCGTAATAGTCGCGCGGCACCGCCTGCAGCCCTGCCAGGAACACGATCATGCCCTCGCCGATGGCGCCCCAGACATTCACGATCACCACCGACACCAGGACCATGCGGGGCCCGAGCCAGCGCACCGGGTCGCCGCCCAGCGCGGTGACGATGCCGTTCAGCAGCCCCTGGTCCTGGGCGAAGATCCAGCTCCAGATCAGCCCGACCGCGGTCGGCGAGGTGATGACCGGCAGGAAGTACAGCGCCCGGAACAGCCCCATGCCGGCCATGCGCCGGTTCAGCAGCAGGGCGACGCCGAGCGAGATCGCCACCGTCAGCGGCACGTAGAGCGCGGAGAAGGCCAGGGTGTTGCCGAGCGCCTTGAGGAAGCCGCGATCTGCCGTCAGCTGGGTGTAGTTCTCCACCCCCGCCCAGCGCGGCGGCGTCAGCAGGTCCCAGTGCAGCAGGCTGAGGCCGGCGGTGGCCACCACCGAGCCGAGTGCGCCGAGCAGCAGGCCGAGCAGCGTCGGCGCCAGCAGCACCAGGACCCAGAAGCGATCCGCGCCGCGCGGGCGAAGGCCGTTCGCGATCATGCCCGATCCCCGCCGCGGCTCAGGGCTTGGCCTGGAGCGCGGCATCCGCCGCCGGGACGAGATCGTCCAGCGCGTCGTCGATCGTGGCGTCGCCGTTCCACACCGGCTCCAGGGCCTCGCTGATTGCCGCCGCCCATTCCTCGAAGCCGCGGAAGGACGGCTTCAGCCGGGCATAGGCCAGGGCGTCGAGGAAGACGCGCTGGTCGATCTTCGCGCCCGGCTGGTCGAGATAGGCCGGGCTTTCGGCCACCGGCTGCAGGATCGGCACGGCGAGGCCCAGCCGGGCCAGCGCTGCCTGCCCGTCCGGCCCGACGGCGAACTTCACGAACTCCCAGGCCTCCTGGGGATGCGGCGTGGCCTTGGCGATGACGAAGCCGGCGCTGTTGACGCTGGTGACGCGCCCTTTCGGCCCGGTGGGCATTGGTGCCACGCCCCAGGCGAAGCTGCGTTCGGTGTATTCCGGCACCACCCAATGGCCGGACACGGTCATCGCGGCGATGCCGGCGGAGAAGCCGTCATTGCCGTACTGCTTCAGCTGTTCCGGCGTCGGCATCGACTTGTCGTCCTGGGCCATCGCGGCGATCAGGTGCCAAGCGTCGCGGGCCGGCCCTTCGGCCATCAGAGTGCGGCTGTGGTCGGTGCTGACGATGTCGCCGCCATAGCTCCACACCACCGGCCCCCACCATGGCTCCGGGTCCAGGATCTCGGACCAGAAGCCCCATTGTTCGGTGGCGCCGCCGTCCGTCTTGTCCCGGGTCAGCGCCTTGGCGGTGCGCCGCAGGTCGTCCCAGGTCCAGTCCGCGGTCGGATAGGCCAGCTTGGCGGCGTCGAACATGTCCTTGTTGTAGTAGAGGACGATGGTCTGGAAATCGCGCGGCAGGCCATAGAAGCCGTCCGGCGTGCGATAGGCGTCGAGCGTGATCGGGTAGATGCCGGACAGCACGGCGGGATCGGCATCGATATAGGGCTGCAGGTTCAGCAGCGCGCCGCGCGACTGCCAGTCCGGGTACAGCGGCGCGTCCATGGCGAAGACGTCGGGCGGATTGCCGCCGGCGACCAGCACGCGCAGCTTCTGCCAGTAGGAATCCCAATCATTGACCTCGACCTTCACCGTGACGTCGGGGTGCTTGGCTTCGAAGGCCCGGGCGACGCTGTTCCAGACATCGCCCTCCGACGGCGTGCCCCAGATCATGTAGGTCAGCTCGGTCGCCGCCCGGGCCGGGGCCGACAGGGCCAGCACGGCACAGAGTGCGGCCACGGATGCCTTCATCGCCATTGGTCCGTCCTTCCCTGTCGAGGCTCTTATTCAGCCACTATGAGATCTTGGATTCCGTATTTCTTCCTCGGATCTTCTTGCATTTTCCGGAAAACCAGCCTTCCATTCCGGGATGGGACAGGATCTGCTATCGCCGGCCGTCCAGGCCGATGTCGACGCCTATCTCGACCGCGGCGCCTTCTATGCCGAGCGGCATGTGCCGGAACCGATGGGCCGGGCGCATTGGCACGACCATATCGAGCTGAACCTGCTGCTGGCCGGCAGCATGACCTATCTGTTCAACGGCACGCGCATCGCCGTCGGCGAGAACCGGGTGCATCTGTTCTGGGCCGCGGTGCCGCACCAGGTGATCGTGGTCGAGGCTGCGACGAGCCTGGTCTGCGTCTACCTGCCCTTCGCCGACTTCCTGGCGTTGCCGGTCGCGGATTCCTTCAAGTCAGGCATCATGGATGGCCGCTTCGCCACCATCGCAGCGCCGGACCCGATCGACCCGCTGCTGTTCCAGCGCTGGGCGGCGGAGTGGCGGGACGGGACCGACCTGCGGCAGCAGATCCTGCGCGACGAGGTCAAGCTGCGGGTGAAGCGCCTGTCGCTCGACGCGGTCGCGCCGGAGGTCACGCCGAGTGGGGCCACGCCCGGCAGGGTTGAAGAGTCCGGGCCGGCGCGGCTGAGCAATGCCGGCGGGCGGGCGATCGAGCGCGTCCAGGCGATGACCGACCACATCAACGCGCATTTCGGCGAGCCGATCGCGGTCGAGGCGGTGGCCGCCGCCGGCGGATTGCACCCGACCAACGCCATGGCCCTGTTCAAGCGGGTGCTGGGCATGACCATCGCCCAGTACATCCGGCGCCAACGCCTGAGCCGGTCGATGATGATGCTGGTCGACACCGACCTGTCGATCGCCGAGATCGCCTATGGCTGCGGCTACGGCTCGCTCAGCCAGTTCTACGAGGCGTTCCAGCGGCATTGCCGGACCACGCCCCGGCAGTACCGGCTGGAATTCCGCCGGTAGCCCGATACGAGCATGGGGCGGCCGGAGCCGCCCCATGCATGGATCAGCCAATCAGCCGATCAGCACCATTTGTAGACATAGCCGGCCTTGCCGGCCGGCAGGACCTTGCGGTCGCGATAGATGATCGAGATCCGGGACCCGCGCGCCTTGCAGGCGGTGGTGAAGAAGGACAATGGGTCGACCGGCTTGTTGTTCGCATCCCGGTTGTTGTCGCTGTACTCGATCTCGTAGACTTGGTTGCCATAGACGTCGGTGAAGTCGTCACACTCCGTCCACACTTGGCACTCCTCGACGATCGCGAAGTCGAAGCTGATGCCGACCCCCGCCAACGCGTTGGTGTTCTTCTGGGCGATCGCGATGTTGGCGGCATGGGCGCGAGCGACGAGCAGCTTGGCGAACGCCTTGTTGTTCTCCATCGTCAGGATACCCTTCGACCGGGTCCAGGAATCGAGATTGTCAGGCTCGATCGCGTTGAAGCCGTCCTTGGCGCATTTGTCGATCCACGGGCCGATGATCGCCAGCACCGCGCTCTGCTTCTTCGGTGAGATGTCGAGGATGTACTCGTCCCGCCAGTTTGGATCGGTGACGAATTTGCCGTCCTTCTTGACCAGCAGGTCCGGATGGTTCGTCGTCCACCACTTCGCGTCGTCCGGCTGGGTCTGGAAGGTGTTGACGTAGCAAATGTTGTATTTGCCTTTGACCGGAGCCGCCAGCCGGTCGCGGTCGACGATCGTGACGCCGCTGCCAGGCGTGTAGATGCCGCCGATCTGGTAGTCGAACTGACCATTCGCCGGCGGCCGCGTGAAGGCCAGGGCGCTCGCCGAGAACGCCACAAGGACGCTCGTCGCTGCGACGGCCAGGGCCATCGTGCGGAACCATGGTGCATGCATGGGGTCGTAACCTCTCGCGCCTGCCGCCCCGCCTCGAGCCGGTCGCTCTGGCGTGGTGGGGGCCGGACTGGATACCGGCTGGGGGCAGGACTCAAAAAAGGGATATCGCCCAGATATCCCAAGGTCAACCGACATCATGCAACAGGAAAGGCCGCGGGAGTTTAAGAAATTGTAAGGAAGTCGATGAACAACAGCCTCACAATCACCAGAATCCGGAAACTTAGACCATGGGGCGGCCGGAGCCACCCCATGCGTGGATCAGAAGAGCTGGCTTCGGCATGGGACCGTGGGGCGGCGGAGCCGCCCCACGCGGGGATCAGCCGGTCAGCACCATTTGTAGACATAGCCGGCCGCGCCGGCCGGCAGGACCTTGCGATCGCGATAGACGATCGAGATCTGGGCCCCGCGGGCCGAGCAGGCGGCGGTGAAGAACGACAGCGGGTCGACCGGGTTGCCGTCGGCGTCCCGGTTGTTGTCGCCGTATTCGATCTCATAGACCTGGTTGCCGTAGACGTCGGTGAAGTCGCTGCACTCCGTCCACACCTGGCACTCCTCGACGATCGCGAAGTCGAAGCCGATCTGTGAGATGCCGATCGACGCCAGCTCGGTGGTGTTCTTCTGGGCGATCGCGACATTGGCGGCATGGGCGCGCGTGACCAGCAGCTTGGCGAAGTCCCGGTTGTTATTCTGCGTCACGACACTCTTCGACCGGGTCCAGGAGTCGAGATTGTCGGGCTCGATCGCGTTGAAGCCGTCCTTGGCGCATTTATCGATCCACGGGCCGATGATCGCCAGCAGCGCGGTCCGCTTCGCCGCCGTGGAGGTGTCGAGGATGTATTCGTCCGGCCAGTCCGGATCGATCACATATTTGCCGTTCTTCTTCACCAGCAGGTCGGAGTGGTTGGTCGTCCACCACGTCGCGTCGTCCGGCTGGGTCTGGAAGGCGTTGACGTAGCAGATGTTGTATTTGCCGGCGACCGGGGTGGCCAGCCGGTCGCGATCGACGATCGTGACGCCGCTGGCGGGCGTGTAGGCCCCACCGATCTGGTAGTCGAACTGCCCATTCGCCGGCGGCTTCGTGAAGGCAAAGGCGCTCGCGGAAAAGGTCGCAAGAACGCTTGTCGCGGCGACGGCCAGGGCCATCGTGCGGAACCACGGTGCATGCATCGCCATCATTCCTGTCCTTCTCTGGGGGGACGCTCTGACCCGGCCACTATGAGGTGACGGATTCCGGATTTCTTCCGCACCACTCCCTGCATTTTCCGGAAAGTCAGCCAAATCGGCAGCCGATCAGCACCGTTGGTAGACAGAACCGGACGCACCGGCCGGCAGGACCTTGCGATCGCGATAGATGATCGAGATCTCGGCCCCGCGCGCCGTGCAGGCGGCGGTGAAGAACGACAGCGGGTCGACCGGGTTTCCGTCGGCGTCCCGGTTGTTGTTTCGCCGCCGTGGAGGTGTCGAGGATGTATTCGTCCGGCCATTGCGGGTCGATCACATACGCGCCGTTCTGCTTCACCAGCAGGTCGGGGTGATTCGTCGTCCACCACACCGCGTCGGCAGGCTGGGTCTGGAAGGTGTTGACGTAGCAGATGTTGTATTTGCCGGCGGCCGGGGCCTGCAGCCGGTCGCGGCCGACGATCGCAACGCCGCTGCCGGGCGTGTAGGCCCCGCCGATCTGGTCGTCGAACTGACCATTCTAGGGCGGCCGCGTGAAGGCCAGGGCGCTCGCCGGGAACGCCGCAAGGGCACTCGTCGCGGCGACGGCCAGGGCCATCGTGCGGACCCACGGCGCATGCATGGAGGTGTGGGCTTTCGCGCCGGCCGCCAAGCGGCGTGGCTGCGGATGCCGTCATCGCCATCAGTCCTGCCCTTTCCCTGTGGACGCTCTATCCCGTCACTTTGGGTGATGGATTCCGGATTTAGCCATCCAAACCCCTTTCATTTTCCGGAAAACCAGCATCCTTCTTTGCGAATGGCGAGGCCCGCAGGCGACGGTCAGCGGCCATGGCCCGGCCAGCCCGCGCGACGCGGCATCCCGGCGCCGTTGCCACACTGCGCCCCGGCAGCCTCCGGCCGGGCTTTCGCCGCCGGGCCGGCTGTTCTCGATATGGCTACCTTCGGCGTCGGGCTGAACGGCGATTGTGGCGTCCCGCCATCGTCCGGTTGCTACGGGCCCGACCTCGATACCGCCAGGCATTCGGGCCGCATCGCTCCGCAGCGCTGACGATGCCCTCGCCGTGGAGATTTCCCGAAGGGGCAAAGTCTGCCGGTGACGGCGTCATCTTGACCACCGTCCATCCGGCGCTTGCCAATTCGGCGCATTCGGCTTACGCAGCCGATCCCGCCCCGCGAGGGCAATCCACGAGGTTTGGATTCATGAACATCGCCGAACTCGCCGATCACGTCGCCACCACTGGCAATCTCAGCAAGGCCCAGGCCAAGCAGATCGTCGACGCCCTGTTCTCAGCCATCGTCGCGGATGCCGCGAAGGGCGGCGAGACCTCGATCCCGGGTTTCGGCAAGTTCAAGGTCGCCAGCCGTCCGGAGCGCGAAGGCCGCAACCCGGCCACGGGCGAGACCATCAAGATCGCCGCCTCCAAGAAGCTCGGCTTCACGCCGGCGAAGGCTGTGAAGGACGCGCTCAACGGCTGAGCAGCGTCACGCTGACCGCTAGGGTCGCAGCGCGGGCAGGCACCGGCCTCCCCGCGCTGGATCCCGGCCCCCATGCCAGTCCGGCATGGACGTATCTTCCGGACCACGGCGCCATCCGCCACAGGTGACGGGACTCCAGGCCCTGGAAACGTCGCTCTACCTCCCGGTCAAACGCTTCCTTGAAACCCTCGGCTTCGTGGTCAAGGGCGAGGTGGCGGGCTGCGACCTGGTCGCACTCGACGGCAGCGACCCTCCCATCGTCGTGGTCGGCGAGTTGAAGCTGACCTTCAACCTCGAACTCGTGCTGCAGGGCGTCGAACGCGCCGCCGCGAGCGACGAGGTCTGGCTGGCCGCCCGGATGTCGATCCGCGGACGCGGCCGCGAGAGCGATTCCCGCTTCCGCAATCTCTGCCGGCGCCTCGGCTTCGGCATGCTCGGCGTGACCGAGGCGGGCGACGTCCACATCCTCGTCAGTCCCGACGCGGCGGCTCCCCGCAAGAATACACGGCGGCGGTCGCGCATCGTCACCGAACACCAGCGGCGGCGCGGCGACCCGGTGTTGGGCGGCGGGTCTCGCGCGCGGATCATGACCGCCTACCGGCAGCAGGCACTGTCCTGCGCCGCGGCGCTGCTGCAGGGCCCCCTGCGACCCCGCGATCTCAGGCCAGTGGCGCCCGACGCCGCCCGCATCCTGCTGCAGAACGTCTATGGCTGGTTCGGACGCGAGCAGCGCGGCATCTACGCCCTGACCGACGCCGGCCGGCAGGCCCTCGACCGCTGGCCGCAGACACCGGCCGAGCCCGAAGCGAAGACCTAAGGTACGAAAAGCGATCGCCGCAGCGTGGCGGCATCCTCCTTTGCTTTGTATACGCAAGCGCTTGCGCAAGCGCTTTCCTTGCACCATGATCGGCAAAAAAGCGGATCAGGGACAGGGAGCCCGAGTGCATGAACCAGGTCACTGCCACGGCCGCCGCAGCCGGCGACACGACATCCGCCGGCCCCGTCGGGGCCCGGAAATGTTTCGGCCTGGCCGGCGCGTCGAAATCCTTCGGCGGCACCGTGGCGCTGCAGGATGTGTCGTTTTCCCTGTGGCCGGGTGAGGTCGTGGCGCTGCTCGGCGAGAACGGCGCTGGCAAAAGCACCTGCGTGAAGCTGTTGGCCGGGGTGTAC
>NZ_JBYRFX010000862.1:0-1530 GCF_057815775.1 Inquilinus sp. | reverse complement strand
CTGATCTCGCCCTGGTCCTATTCCACCTATCGCGGCAGTTGAGGCCACCATGCGGGACACCGTCCGTTTCCTCTTCGGCAACGAACTGCGCGAGATCCGCTCGGTCGACCCAACCCAGACGGTGCTCGACTGGCTGCGGATCGGGCAGCGCCGGACCGGCACCAAGGAGGGCTGCGCCGAGGGCGATTGCGGTGCCTGCACCGTGGTGGTCGGCCGGTACGACGGCGACCGCATGCGCTACGACCCGGTCAATGCCTGCATCCGCTTCACCGCGACGCTGGATGGCTGCCAGCTGCTGACGGTGGAGCATCTGAAGGGTGCCGACGGCGCACTGCACCCGGTGCAGCAGGCGATGGTCGACTGCCACGGCTCGCAATGCGGCTTCTGCACCCCCGGCTTCGTCATGTCGCTGTTCGCGCTGTATCGCAACGAGGCCGCGCCCACCGAGGACCGGATCGACACCGTGCTGGCCGGCAATCTGTGCCGCTGTACCGGCTATGCCCCGATCGTCGCCGCCGGGCAGCGCATGTATGGCCTGGGCGACCCCACCGCCGACCGCTTCGCCGCTGTCGAAGCCGAGACGATGGCGCGGCTGGCGGCGCTGGAAGACGAGGAAAGCCTTGAGGTCGGCGACGGCACCCGCCGCTTCTATGCCCCGGCCACGACGGAGGCGATGGCGGCGCTGCTGCTGGCGCATCCGGAGGCCGTCATCGTCTCCGGCGCCACCGATGTCGGGCTGTGGGTCACCAAGCAGCAGCGCGTGCTGCCGGCGATCCTGTACACCGGCCGGGTGCGTGACCTGCGCGGCATCCGCGAGACCGAGGACGGCTTCGACATCGGCGCCGCCACGCCCTATGCCGATCTGATCGGACCGATCGGCCGCGCCTATCCCGATTTCGGCGAGCTGATCCGGCGCATCGGGGCGGAACAGGTGCGCGCCATGGGCACGATCGGCGGCAACGTCGCCAACGGCTCCCCCATCGGCGACACGCCGCCGGCCCTGATCGCCGCCGGCGCCAGCCTGACCCTGCGCCGCGGCGACGCGCGCCGGACGCTGCCGCTGGAGGAGTTCTTCATCGCCTATGGCAAACAGGACCGGCAGCCCGGCGAATTCGTCGAGAGCATCCACCTGCCGAAGCTGCGGCGCGGCGACCGTTTCCGCGCCTACAAGATCACCAAGCGCTTCGACCAGGACATCTCTGCCCTGTGCGGCGCCTTCCGGCTGCGGCTGGAGGATGGCAAGGTCGCCGACATCCGTATCGCCTATGGCGGCATGGCCGGCACGCCGAAGCGGGCGGCGGAGACCGAGGCGGCCCTGACCGGCCAGCCCTGGACCGAGGAAAGTGTCCATGCCGCCCTGCCGGCGCTGGCCCGTGACTTCACGCCGCTGACCGACTGGCGCGCCAGCGCCGGCTATCGCGCCAAGGTCGCCGCAAATCTGCTTCTGAAGCTGCATGCCGAGACCGCCGATCCCTCGGCCGAGACTCGGCTGGTCGGCGAGCGGAGCCTGGCCCATGCCTGACACCACCC
>NZ_JBYRFX010000861.1:0-7966 GCF_057815775.1 Inquilinus sp. | reverse complement strand
GAGCAGGAGCTGTTCCTGCGGGCGATCCGCGAGGATCTCGACCTGACCGATTCGATGCAGGCGGCGATCGACAGCCTGCGCATCGTGCTGGCGGCGGATGAAAGCTTCCGCACCGGCGAAGTCGTCAAGCTCGCCTGACCGAACCAAGTCACCCGGACCGAAACGAGAGGAGACGCGGCATGGCCGCCGCAGAGCACGGGCCGGCTGGCCCCCGCCCCCAGGACACGGCTCGCGGCGATGCGCCCGGCGTGGTCATCGTCATGGGCGTGTCCGGTTCGGGCAAGAGCACGATCGGCAAGCAGCTGGCCCGCCGCATGGGCGGCATCTTCGCCGACGCCGACAGCTTCCACCCGCCGGCGAACATCGAGAAGATGAAGGCCGGGCATCCGCTGACCGACGATGACCGCTGGCCCTGGCTCGACGCCATGGCGGCGCAGATCACGGACTGGCTGGCGGATGGCCAGCCGGCGGTGCTCGCCTGTTCCGCCCTCAAGCGGGTCTATCGCGACCGCCTGGTCGCCGGCCGCACGCAGGTTGCCTTCCTGTACCTGTCGGGGTCGGAGGCGGTGATCGCCACGCGCCTGGCCAACCGCCGCGGCCATTTCATGCCGCCCTCGCTGCTGCACAGCCAGTTCGAGACGCTGGAGGCGCCGGGGGCGGGCGAACGGGTGGTGACGGTCGACATCCGCCACCCGCCGCGCCGGATCATCGACATCGCCGCCCGCCGCTTCGGGCTGCCGCCACAGCCGCCCAAGCCGCCGGCGGCTTGAGCTAGCCCGCCTGGGTCAGGGGTACCACCGCCGGCGCCAGCCTCTGCCGCAGCGAATCCTCGAAATGGTCGACCGCCCGGTCCAGCCGGCCGAGATGCGGTGCCCGCACCACGCTGACGGCGAAGTCGGACCGGAAGCCCGGCACGTCGATGCGGCGCAGTTCGTCGCGCGCGGTGTAGCGGCGCGACGGCAGCACACCCAGGCCGAAGCCGCTGCGGATCAGCGCCTGCTGCATCGCCACGTCATGGACCTCGGCCGAGATCTTCAGCGCCAGCCCTTCCCGGGCGAAGATCGCCTCCAGAATGGTGCGGACGTCGCAGGAATCATCGGGGCTGACCACCCAGTCGCAGGCGGCGAGGTCGGCCAGCGACGGCCGCCGTGGCAGGGTCAGGCTGCGGGCGCCGACCACCACCAGCTGCTCCTGCCCCACGACACGGCCGGGGTAGGGGGCGGCGTGCTTCTGCATCATCACGATCGCCGCATCCAGCCGGCCGCGGTCCAAATCGGCCAGCAGCGTCGCCGCCTGGCCGCCGATCAGCCGCAGCGACAGCTGGGGATAGCGCTGGCACAGGTCGCGCATCAGCGCGGCGAAATCGGCCTCGGCGAAGGCGTGCAGCACGCCGACGCCCAGACGCAGAGTCCCTTCCGGCTCGGCGCCGTTGCCGGCGCTGGTCTTCAGATCCTCCATCGCCGCCAGGATGGCGCGGCAGCGGTCGAGCGCGGCGAGCCCGGCCGGGGTCAGCCGCGGCGGCTTCACCCGCCGGTCCAGCAGGGTGACGCCCAGATGCTGCTCAAGCCGCTGGATCTGCCGGGTGACGGCCGGCTGGGTCAGCGGCAGCCGCTCCGCCACGCGCTGGATCGACCCGGTCTCGGCCAGCAGCACGAAGGCGCGCATCTCGTCCAACATCATGCCGATCCGTCATGAAATTTCTGAAAACAATGAATTTGAAGATTAGCCTGCTGCGGGCGATCTCTCCAGCACCAACAATCCTGGAGACATCCCATGAAGGCGTTCGTGATCGAAGAGGGTGCGGGCCTCGACCGGCTGCGGCTGGTCGAACAGGCGGTGCCGGAGCCGCGGCGCGGCGAAGTGGTGCTGCGGATGCGGGCCGCGTCGCTGAACTACCGCGATCTCGAAATCGCGCACGGCACCTACCACGCTCGCTTCGACCTGCCGATGGTGCCGCTGTCGGACGGCGTCGGCGAGGTGGTGGCGGTCGGTGAGGGGGTGACCCGCGTCGCGGTCGGCAACCGGGTGGCCTCGACCTTCTGGCAGGGCTGGATCGGCGGCGATTTCGACGCGGCCGAGCGGGCGGTGCCGCTGGGCGGGCCGGGCCCCGGCGTGCTGGCGGAATATGTCCGGCTCGACGCCGAGGGCGTGACCCGGGTGCCGGACCATCTGACCGACGCCGAGGCGGCGACGCTGCCCTGCGCCGCCCTGACCGCCTGGACCTCGCTGGTCACCGAAGGCCGGCTGAAGCCCGGCGACACGGTGCTGGTGCAGGGCACCGGCGGCGTCGCGATCTTCGCGCTGCAATTCGTGGTCGCGGCCGGCGCCCGGGCCATCGTCACCTCGTCCAGCGACGCCAAGCTGGAGCAGGCCCGGGCGCTGGGCGCCACTGGCACGGTGAA
The DNA here is from genome assembly GCF_057815775.1 of Inquilinus sp. Lineage (NCBI taxonomy): Bacteria > Pseudomonadati > Pseudomonadota > Alphaproteobacteria > Rhodospirillales > Rhodospirillaceae > Inquilinus > Inquilinus sp. The sequence goes on along the minus strand of NZ_JBYRFX010000861.1, from coordinate 5,564 downwards.
CTACCGCACCACGCCGGACTGGCATCTCGCGGTCCGCGACCTGACCGGCGGCCGCGGCGTCGACCATGTCCTCGAGATCGGCGGCCCCGGCACCTTCGCCCGGTCGCTGCAGGCGATCCGCACCGGCGGCCAGATCAACGTCATCGGCTATCTCGGCGGCAAGGCGGCGGAGATCAATCCGATCGAGATCCTGTTCCGCCGCGCCCGAATCCGCGGCATCCCGGTCGGGTCGCGCGAGAGCTTCGAGGCGATGAACCGCGCGATCGCCGCAGGCGGGCTGCGGCCGGTGATCGACCGCAGCTTCGCCTGGACCGAGGCGCGCGCGGCGCTGTCCCACCTGGAATCCGGGCAGCATTTCGGCAAGATCGTCCTGACCTTCTGACCAGCGAATCGCAGCCGAGCGATAATTGTCACAATTCAAGGGGTTGGCAGCCGCGCCTAAGCGACTACTCTCAGGGGAAGCCATCCCGTTTCCTGGAGAGACAGCCCGCCGATGCCGCGGTCCTGCCACCCTTTTTTGCTGCGTTTCGCCGCCCTGGCTCTGGGCCTCGCCACGGCGACACCCGCCCTGGCCTGGCCCGATCCGGGTCCCGGCGCCGTTACCGGCCAGCGCGACGCCACCACCGGCGCCGGCACGGTCGGGGCGGCGCTGCAGTCACAGATGCCGGGCTTCGTCGCCCGCACCGGCGTCACCTTCGACATCCCGGCCAACGGAAATCCCGGCTTCGCCGCGCGCTGGGGCGACCCGGACCGGGCCTGGCGCAGTGCCGGCGGCAAGGCCGAGGCCAGCGTCTCCTTCCTCGCCCTGCCCTGGTTCGTACCGTTCTGGCGGTCGGTGCGGTTCGAGGCCAGCTTCGACCCGCTGGCCGCCGCTGGCGCCGGCCAGGTCGGCGCCGTGTTCTCGCGCTCCTGGTCGCTGATCGGCCTGACCGCGTCCTCCGAGGACCGCTACATGCTGATCCGCGACGGGATGCTGGGGGCCCAGGCGCCGGTGACGCGGTGGGAGGTCGGGCGCAACACCCGCCTGGAATTGCCCTGGCACAGCACCGCGCTGCTGTTCGGCGGCCAGGTCTCCAGCGACGACCGGCTGCCGGTCGGCAGCATCGGCGCCGAACAGACGCTGTTCGGGCCGCTGAAGATCAGCGCCTCGCTGATCGATCTCGGCCGCGAACAGGTCGGTGGCAAGATCACCGCCGGCTTCACGCTGAGCTGGTAAGGCGCGTTTCCACGGCAGATGACGACCGGTCTTGCGCGGCGCGGGCAAAGCTGGGAGAGTGTGGTCTAGACCACTCAACACCACGCTCAACCACGAACGGGCCGAATGGGAACCGAGACCGCGTCGCGCCGCTTCAGGGGCCTCGACACCTGGGAGGATGCGGAGATCCTCGATGCTCTGCTCGAATCCCAGCTCGCCGCCGTGGCGGCAGTGCGGCCGGCCCTGCCGGCGCTGGCGGCCGCTGCGGCCGATGCGGCGCCCCGGCTGCGGCGCGGCGGGCGCCTGGTCTATGCCGGCGCCGGCGCCTCCGGCCGGATCGCGGCGCAGGACGGGTCGGAGCTGTTTCCGACCTTCGGCCACCCGCATGACCGGCTGGAATACCTTATCGCCGGCGGCACCGGGGCACTGACCCGGTCGGTCGAGAATGCCGAGGACGATGCCGATGCCGGCCGGGCCGAGGCCGCGGCGCTGGGCCTCGGCGCCGACGATGTCGTCATCGGCGTCGCCGCCAGCGGCGGCACCCCCTACACCCGCGCCGTGCTGCAGGAAGCGGCCCGTGCCGGCGCCCTGACCATCGCCGTCGCCTCCAACCCCGGCGCGCCGATCTTCGGCGATGCCGCGCATGCGATCCGGGCGGCGACGGGGGAGGAGCCGATCGCCGGCTCCACCCGGCTGAAGGCCGGCACGGCGCAGAAGGTCATCCTCAACCTGTTCTCGACCCTGGTGATGACCCGGCTGGGCCATGTCTATGACGGGCTGATGGTCGACATGCAGCCGACCAATGCCAAGCTGAACGACCGGTCGGTGCGTATGCTGCGCGCCGTGGTGCCGGTCGACGAGGCGGCGGCGCGGGCCGCACTGGAGGCGGCAGGCCAGAACGTCAAGCTGGCCGCCCTGGTGGCGCTGGGCGACAGCGCGGAAGAGGGGCGCCGGCGCCTGGCCGGCACCGATGGCGACCTGCGCCGCGCGATCGCGGCGATCCAACGACAATAGCGGGATATGGGGCAGGCGGGGATGCCCGCCGCCCGTATGCACGGCGAAACGCCGAACAGAGGAGGCAGGTTCATATGTCTTATTCATTCCTTCGCGGTGCGTTCCTGGCCGGGGCGGCGCTCGTCGCCCTCGCGGGCCAGGCGGTGGCGGCCGACGTCACGCTGACGATCGAAAGCTGGCGCAATGACGATTTGAAGACTTGGCAGGACACCATTATCCCGGCCTTCGAGAAGACCCATCCGGGCATCAAGGTCGTGTTCTCGCCCTCGACCCCGACCGAATACAATGCGGCGCTGAACGCCAAGCTGGACGGCGGCACCGCCGGCGACCTGATCACCTGCCGGCCGTTCGATGCCTCGCTGGCCCTGTTCCAGAAGGGCTACCTGGCCCCGGTCACCGACCTGAAGGGCATGGACACCTTCTCCGGCGTGGCCAAGGCTGCCTGGGTCACCGATGACGGCAAGACGCTGTTCTGCGTGCCGATGGCTTCGGTCATCCACGGCTTCCTCTACAACAAGTCGATCTTCGAATCCGAAGGCCTGACCCCGCCGAAGACCGAGGCCGAGTTCTTCGCCCTGCTTGACAAGATCAAGGCCAAGGGCGAGGTCGCGCCGCTCGACATCGGCACCAAGGACCAGTGGGAAGCGGCGACGATGGGCTTCCAGGCCATCGGCCCGAACTACTGGAAGGGTGAGGAAGGCCGCAAGGCGCTGATCGCCGGCACCCAGAAGTTCACCGACAAGCCCTATGTCGACACCTTCGCCGAGCTGGCGAAGTGGACGCCGTACCTGCCGGACGGCTACCAGGCCCAGGCCTATCCGGACAGCCAGAACCTGTTCACCCTCGGCCGCGCCGCGATCTATCCTGCCGGTTCCTGGGACATCGCCGCCTTCAACGCCCAGGCCGATTTCAAGATGGGCGCCTTCCCGCCGCCGGTCGAGAAGGCCGGTGACAAGTGCTACATCAGCGATCATCCGGACATCGCGCTCGGCATGAACGCCAAGACCAAGAATCCGGAAGCCACCAAGGCGTTCCTGGAATGGGTCGCGTCGGCCGAATTCGCCGACATCTACTCCAACGCGCTGCCGGGCTTCTACTCGCTGTCCAACCATGACGTCATGGTCAAGGACCCGGTGGCGGCGGAATTCGTCGGCTGGCGCAAGACCTGCGAATCCTCGATCCGCAACTCGTACCAGATCCTGTCGCGCGGCACGCCGAACCTGGAGAACGAGCTGTGGAACGTCTCGGCCCAGGTGCTGAACGGCACGCTGACGGCGCAGCAGGCGGCCGACCAGATCCAGAAGGGTCTCGACTCCTGGTACAAGCCGGCCAAGTAGGCTGACCTTCGGCACGGGTCGTGCTCCGGTTCCGGCCGGGCACGGCCCGCTGCCCATTCCTGCTGATTGCCCTTTCCCATAGATTGTCGCCATGGCCAGCACCCAGACCATCGTCATTCCCCGCGCCCAGATCGCGGGCCGCCGGGGCCGTTTCCCCTGGCACATCGCCGTGTTCCTGGCGCCCGCGACGCTGATCTACACCGTGTTCATGGTGTACCCGCTGCTCGACAGCATCCGCCTCAGCCTCTACGTGCAGGACGAGGCCGGGGTGCGGCACTTCGCGGGGCTAGCCAATTACGTGGGGCTGTTCTTCGACCCGCAATGGGCCGACCGGTTCTGGAACGCGCTGCTCAACAACGTCCTGTTCTTCGCGGTCCACATGCTGGTGCAGAACCCGATCGCGATCGGGCTGGCGGCCCTGCTGTCGCTGCCGCGGCTGCGCTTTACCAACACGTACCGGACACTGATGTTCACCCCGACGCTGCTGTCGGTGGTGATCATCGGCTTCATCTGGAAGCTGATCCTGTCGCCGACCTGGGGCGTCGCCAAGTCGATGCTGGGCACCGTGGGCCTGAGCTCGCTGTTCGCCCCCTGGCTGGGGCAGGAGCACAGCGCGCTGTTTACCCTGGCGCTGGTGTCGGTCTGGCAGTGGGTCGGCATGCCGCTGCTGCTGACCTATGCCGCGCTCTTGAATATCCCCGAAAGCCTGACCGAGGCGGCGCGGGTCGACGGTGCCGGGCAGATGACGATCTTCTGGCGCATCAAGCTGCCGCTGATCTGGCCGACCATCGGCATGGTCTCGATCCTGACCTTCGTCGGCAACTTCAACGCCTTCGACCTGATCTACGTCGCCCAGGGCGCGCTGGCCGGGCCGAATTTCTCGACCGACATCCTCGGCACCTTCTTCTACCGTGTCTTCTTCGGCTTCCAGTTGCAGCTGGGCGACCCGACCATGGGCGCCGCGGTGGCAACGGTGATGTTCGGGATCATCCTGGCGGGCGTGATGACCTACTTCTACATCGTCCAGCGCCGCCTGCAGCGTTACGAGCTCTGATCATGGCCGCGAACCGCTCTTCCCCCGCTTCGGCTGCCACGATCCACGTGATCCTGGCCGCCTACACCATCATCGCGCTGTTCCCGATCGTGCTGGTGCTGTTCAACGCCTTCAAGTCGCGCAAGGCGATCTTCAGCCAGCCGCTGATGCCGCCGACCGCGGACAGTTTCAGCCTGATCGGCTTCGACACGGTGCTGACCCGGTCGAATTTCGGCCTGTATTTCGGCAACAGCCTGACCGTGACGCTGGTGACGCTGTTCCTGGTGGTGTTCCTCGGCGCGATGGCGGCCTGGGCATTGTCGGAGTACAGCTTCCGGGGCAGTGCCGCTCTGGCGGTCTACCTCGCCATCGGCATCATGATCCCGATCCGGCTCGGCACCGTCTCGATCCTGCAGCTGGTGGTGTGGCTCGGCCTGAACGACACGATCTGGTCGCTGGTCCTGGTCTACACCGCCATGGGCCTGCCGCTGTCGATCTTCATCCTGTCGGAATTCATGCGGCAGATCCCGTCCGAGCTGAAGGATTCCGCGCGCTGCGACGGCGTCGGCGAATACCGCATCTTCTACCGCATCATCCTGCCGCTGGTGCGGCCGGCGCTGGCCACGGTTGCCGTCTTCACCATGGTGCCGATCTGGAACGACCTGTGGTTCCCGCTGATCCTGGCGCCGAGCGAGAACGCCCGGACCATCACGCTGGGCGTGCAGCAATTCGTCGGCCAGTACGTCACCGACTGGAACGCGGTGCTGGCCTCGCTGACGCTGGCCATCATCCCGGTCCTGGTCCTCTACGCCTTCTTCTCGCGCCAGCTGATCTCCGGCCTGACCTCGGGGGCGGTGAAGGGGTAGGCTGCGGGCCGACTCCGGTCGGGGATGCGCGCATGGAATTCCGGTATGAGGAGTGGCAAGACGGAGGATGGCTGGCATCCGACGCGCTGGGCCATCTGGCGGTGATGACCATGGGGGGC